>CAXYZP010000366.1:0-2068 GCA_964293175.1 uncultured Sphaerochaeta sp. | reverse complement strand
GAGAAGTTTAATGTTGCCGAGCAAGTTGCAACTTTTCATGAAGTCGGTGGGAAGATGCTTGCCTGTGGAAGCTGTCTGCAATCGAGAGCGATGGGAGAGACTGAAGTATGCCCTATCAGTACCATGATCGATTGCATCCAGATGGTGGAGTGGGCTGATAAGACGGTGACGTTTTAGGAAACAGGGGCTTGCTAGTAGGTCTGAGATGATAAAGGGGGCAATGATGGCCTGTATTCTCTGTGGACATGAAACCAGTCGGATCATACACCCCAAAAGAGGTGTGTATCATCTCTGTCCCAACTGTGAACTCATAACAGAAGATCCCGCTTTCCATCCCAGTGAAGAAGAGGCCTTCAAGGAGTACTCCTTGCATGAGAACTCCTCTTCCGATCCTCGCTATATTGCCTACTTCAGAAACTTTTTAGAAAGCGCTGTCTTTCCCTTTGCTCCAGAGGGGAAGAACGCCCTTGATTTCGGCAGTGGGCCTTCCCCTGTCTTGGCAACCCTGCTACAAGACTCCTATGGGTATCAAACAGATTGCTATGACCTGTTTTTCTCCCCTGAGAAGATCTACGCCGATAAGGAATATGACCTCATCACCTGCACTGAGGTTGCTGAGCACCTCTCTGACCCCCTGTCTGTATTCAAGCTTTTAGCATCCCTGTTGGCCCCCAAAGGGATCCTTTCGGTGATGACGCTCCTACACCCCAATGACGAGGAACACTTTATCTCGTGGTACTATATCCAAGAGAAAAGCCACACCACTTTCTACTCCTTGAAGACCTTACACCGTCTTGCTTCGTTGACTGGGCTCTCTTTGCTCTATTCTGATGGTGTTCGATATGCTTGCTTTGGGAAGGGAGTTGGCCCTCTCCGACAATAGCAATATCGTAGTACCCTTGTAGGATGGATGGTCCTGGCCTGCTGTACCAGAGGACCAACAAGAGGATGAGGGAGCAAGGGGTGTGAAAGGTATGGTCTCATGGTAAAATTCACTCTCTTGCTGGGATAGATAGGCTCTATGGGTAACCATTGGATACCAATAGACTTGTATTTTCATACCCCTTCTTGCTATAGTCAAATTCCTATGATAATGGTAGGAAGGAATACCCATGAACAATACACCAGACAAGAAGAGTCCAAAGCTCTTCACTCCGTCCATACTGCTCTTCCTTATAAGTCAGAACCTCTCCATCTTCGGCTCCTCTGTGGTCGGCTATGCCATTATCTGGTATGTGACTCTAGAGACTTCAAGCGGGACGTGGATGATGGGTGTTGCCCTTGCGACGATGGTTCCCCCCCTGCTTATCTCCCTCTACAGCGGAGTGTGGGCAGACAGGTATAGCCGCAAGCTTTTGATCATGCTCAGTGATGGTTTCATAGCCCTCGCCACCCTTGCTCTCTTCATCCTCTTCAAGATGGGGTACCGGCACCTTGAGCTGCTTCTTGCAGTGTCGGTCATACGCTCCTTGGGGTCAGGGGTGCAAGGTCCTGCTGTTAATGCAATATTTCCCCAGCTGGTACCCAAGGAGCACCTTACCAGGATCCAGGGCATCAATCAGAGCGTACGATCGGTATTGCTGTTGCTCTCCCCTGCAGTCGGTGGGGTAGTGCTCTCGTTGATGAACATCTCCTGGGCTTTCCTGCTCGATGTCATTACCGCTTTCATTGCTATCGCAGTGTTTGCCTTTATCAAAGTGGAACAGATCAAACGGAGTAAGGAAGCCTTCTCCGTGCGCAAGGATATGAAAGAGGGGCTCTCTTATACCTTTGGCAATCCTGTATTGAAGCGTCTTATCCTCTACTACGCATGTGCCTTCTTCCTGGTAACTCCCGCTGCCATCCTCACCCCGCTCTTGGTGGAGCGTTCCTTTGGTCCTGAGATCTGGAAACTGACAGCCAATGAGATAGCATGGACGGCAGGAAGTCTCCTGGGTGGTCTGTTTATTGCCCTAAAAGGACAGTTCAAGGATAAGGTACGCACCATAGCTTTGGCATGGGTAGGTTTTGGCATTGGATTTACCCTACTGGGTATTGCCAAGCCTTTCTCTCTCTATCTGGCTGTAAT
>CAXYZP010000365.1:0-2068 GCA_964293175.1 uncultured Sphaerochaeta sp. | reverse complement strand
GGATGTCTCATTTCTCAAATCCTTCAAGGCTATCAACAAGATATCCTCATTACGGGGCCTTATGATCATATTTTCTGTAGGTTGGGGGGTATTGGTAACCCTTCTGGTAAAGATTGACGCCATAAGTGAACTATTGGGATTCCCCGATTCCGACGGAAGACTGGGGATCGTCGTAATCATCGGTGGCGTGATAGGGGCAGTCTTGCTTCCCTCCCTTTCTGACAGATGGCGAAAGCGTAAAGCTTTCTTTGTCTTCTGTAATCTCTGCACAATTCCTGGACTCCTTCTTTTGGTATTCAGCAATGAATTGGGCTCTCTCTTCTTTACCAGTCATACATTTTCCTTGATAGGGGCCTTTATAATAGGTTTTTGCCTGCTCAGCTCAATTCCCATCGGAAGCCAATACGCAGCCGAGCTAGGGCACGGTATCTCTGAGGAGATCATCCAGGCGATGCTATTGCTCTTCTCCCAAGTAAGTGGTGCTGTAATTCTCATTATCACCTTGGTCAGTAAAGGCCAATATGCCGGACAACTGCTTTCAGGTCTTGCTGCACTGCTGTTTGCAGCTATGATGGGAAGCACCTTCCTCAAGGAGAGTGAGGTGATCATCACAGAAGAAGAGCGGTTGCACGAAGTTATCGATAAAGAGATCGTACACCTCCAGTGATGACCATACGGAGAGCAACACGAGAGGAGCTTCCTCAGATACTCAAATTTATCAGGGAATTGGCCCAGTATGAGAGTCTGGAAAAGGAAGTGGTCGCAACGCTTGAAAGCATGGACCGGTGGCTATTTGTCGAACAGAAAGCCATCGTGCTGTTCTGTTGTGAAGATGACAAGCCAGTAGGCTTCGCCCTCTACTTCTATAACTACTCAACCTGGGAGGGGCGATCAGGGCTGTACATAGAGGATCTTTTCATCCAACGTCCTTTCCGTGGAAAGGGCTATGGCAAGGCCCTTATCGAACATGTCGCTTCACTGGCAATAGAGCAAGGGTGTGCAAGGGTGGAGTGGGTATGTCTTGATTGGAACAAGATGAGCATCGACTTTTATAAGCGCCTGGGCGCTGTCTCGATGGATGGGTGGTCAACCTATCGCCTCAGTGGGGAGGCTCTGCGGAGTTTGGGAACCAGTAAAGCTAAAGAATAGAACCAAGACAATAGCTAAACAGTACAATCACTCTAGAGAAAAGAAAAAAATCTGATGTAGGCACCACAGCAAACCTTTGACAGTTGATGAGTCTAATTTCACTATCTAATTCACTATAGGAAAAAAAGGTAGAAAGAAACCAGCACCACAGAATAGTGTGTTAGATCCTGTGGTGCTGGTTTCTTTACACGGCTCTCTATTTTGTTAGTTTGTTAAAGAAAACCTTCTTTCTCAAAACCTGTTTTTCGTATATTCCTTTGCTCTGCTATTTTTTTGCTTACAGCTTTCTTGCCTATTTTTTCTGCTTGGGAACCAAGCGCTCATCCCAATGGTCGAAACAAGCAACTTCATCAAGGCTCTTGCGAATCCTAGGGCCGTTCTCGATCTCGAGATGTTTCGCATTCAGATCCTCTTCTTCACCAGGATAGCCCAAGATGATAAGGGTCTGCAGCGTATCTTCCTCTCTGATCCCAAGGGCCTCTTTAGCCTCTTTGGCGTTGTAACCTGCAATGGGATGCACGAAAAGGCCTTCTGCGATAGCCTGGATCTGGTAGGCCATTGCAGCCATACCCAATTCAAAGGGAGTGTAGGTGACTTCCCCCAGTTTCAGTCCCCATTCAGGATTGGTTACAAAAGCAGTTATGGCGGGAGCTTTCTGTGCCCAGTAATTTCCTGGTGCGAGTGTCTCTTTCAGTTTTGCAAGTGCCTCTGGTCCTTTGACTGTTATCATTCGCCACGGTTGGCTATTCAAGCTTGAAGGTGCCATGTGTGCGGCCTCTGCTAGGCGCAGCAGGACATCTTCTGGAATAGCCTTGGTTGCAAGGGCCCTGTTGGCTCTTCTTTGTTCTATCTCTTTGAGTATTGACATGGTTCGAATCTCCTTTGTGTTTTTGTAGTATGTATAGGTTTTTTGGATGGC
>CAXYZP010000364.1:0-2077 GCA_964293175.1 uncultured Sphaerochaeta sp. | reverse complement strand
TATAGAGTTCAGTAATGGTACCAGGTGTGAATAATCAGAGAGATAAGAATAGCAGACAAGGGCAAACGCAGAGTTCGATTGCCCTTGTCTAGTACAGGCAATAAGAGTCTTTGAAACCTAAACATTTGCAAACTAGCTGTAAATGGAATACCATTACATTGAAACGGAGCAAGATTCAAAATACTGAGGGAGTCATGGATAATTCTATTTTAACCTAAAATCCCCACTATTTTACAGTATACAGCTTAGTTCATTCTGACTGTATTTATATATTTTTCCCATCTTCCACAAGATTGTGGCCAAAGGTGGCATATATCTCTTTTTGCTGTTTGGTCGGGGCCTTGAGCAACCTGAAACCTTCGGGAACGGTCTTGATCCTCACGTTAGCCATCCTTTTCATTGCCTTGTCCAAAGGCAGGTGATAGCCATCCAGCAGCGGTCTCAGATCATTGGACAGTTTGGCCCGCAAGATCTGGGCAATGAAAAGCATGAAGATCTTCCCTTCGACTGCAGTGTCTGAGTGCACACGAAGCCTGTTCGCATCAAGATAGATCTTCAATTGGTAGAACAGCTTCTCATCCGCATCCTTGGTCCTGTAGTAGTATAGGATGTCTGCCGCACTCATCTCGGGATCATTGGTGAATATGAAGAAAAATCCAGCGTATCTGGTTTCCTCGTTGATCGCAGTATAGTTGCGCTTCCAGGCCAATTTGTTCTCCTCGGTCATCGAGAGGGTAAAGTACTTGCCATACCTAGCAAGCTTGGCTTTCTTGGGCATTCTCTTAAGCCCGGAGAGTTCCTTTTCCAGTCTTGTCAGTTTTTCACTCAATGTCTGTGTCTCTAGGGTATGCATCTGCTGGTTGAATCCGACAAGCATCCGTCCCTTGACCCCATACAGCTCATAGGGGGTGAACCGACCGAACTCTCCCTTGCAACTCAACATATTCTCCATCAGTGTCATCTCATTCTTATCAGTACTTGCAGCAAGCTCAATCGAAAGTTCCCTATACTTAGGGACTCCCATAGTAAATGACTTTGTGCTCTTTTCCAGTTGGAGAAAGCACTTGGGATCACAAAACCCCCCATCCATAAATATCTTGATGTTTTCCAACCCCATGGACTTGGCAAGACCGAGCATATAGGGCAGCTCAGTCTTATCCGGTACGCTCCCTTCATAGCAGACATAGGTCAGCGGCATCTTTGTGCTTTCACTGCAGAACATGCCCAGGTTTATCTGCGGGAGTTTCTCATGGTCCCTGTTGTATCCATATTCCACAGAGACTATGAGGTTCGAGTAGCTGCTCAACGAGGTGACATCGTAGCAGATTATCTGGTCTTTTCCTGCCGTCGCCGCCCATTCCCTCTTGAAACCGTCTACAGCCGGGACATCCTTTCCAACTGCATTGAAGAGCTTGCTTGAACTTTGGCTCGTGATGAGAGGGACAGTGTAGGGCATGTAAGTTGTCTCCATCCAGTCGTCGATATCGTTCATGGTGGAGGTCTCATTGCCGATACAATACATCACACAAGTCAAGAGCTTGTAGACAATATCATCCTGGAAATACTTTTTAAGGAGCTTCACTACCCCCAGGTCAGTAAGGATATGGTAGCAGAGGTTGGTATATCCGAAGGACAATACATCTTCTGTGAAAAGCCTGGGTTCGATGCTGTTGATCTCAAAGTAGTTGTCATTGGGAATCAGCAGGTTCTTTTCCTCATCAAGGACACCGATGGCCTTGGACTTGTGACCGGCCTTCCCGTTTTCATTGGACCTGTAGTGGTCGGTGTATTGGTAGATGTAGGTCTTGGTCTTCTGCTTGTTCCTGAAGGTGCCTTTCGGGATTTCAAACCGTTCTTTCTTGTAGATTGCCATGCTTGCCCTCTGTATACTGTAGTCTACAGTATACAGCATGAAAAAGCAATAATTATCCTCTTGAAACACGCAAAAACACCGTAAAATGAGCAATTTTACGGTGCGAACATAGGAATTTCTGTATACTGTAATTTTATAGGGATTTTAGGCTATAAGAATAAACCTCTTTTCTTAATTGGCTATTAATCCCAATTTAATAGAGAA
>CAXYZP010000363.1:0-2081 GCA_964293175.1 uncultured Sphaerochaeta sp. | reverse complement strand
GGTAGGATATGCCGGTGGTATAGATCCCGATCTTTCCATTGGTGATTGCATCCTTGCAACAGAGGTTATCCAGTACGAATTAGACCTGCGTGCATTTGGTTTGAAACGGGGAGAGACCTTAAGTAGTGTTCCTAACGAAGTGCTTGGAGAGCTCTCTTTGTGCGTTCCTCCCTATGATGAGGCTACCCTTGCAAGGGGGGGCTCGTCAGATAGGTTTTTGTTGCGTCCCTGGAGGGAGGCAAACCCCTATCTGATAGAGGAACTGGACCTTGGTTTTTCTGATATGGAGAGTTATGGTGTAGCCTTGGCTGCAAAGATGCAAGGTATCCCCTGTACGGTTTGTCGCGTCATTAGCGACGATGCCAAAGGCCATAGGCCAAAGAATTATAAGAAGTTTTGCCTAGCGGCTAACCAGATGTTTGTAGAGGTCCTCTACTCGTTGCTGGAACTGCCCAGTGAGAAGTCACCTATCAATTTATAGATTTTCCCATCTTTTTTTAAAGTGATCTCTCTGTCTGGAAAGTACTGCGGTAAAAGTTCGTTTATAATCTCTACCGTTGCATTTTCGACAGCCTGCTCGTCCTCTTTTTTCACCTTTGACAACGTTCTCATCTCAACGGAAACAATGTAGCCTCTGCCATGGTCGCTGCCATAGCCTAGGGTGAACTGTGTGCCGGTTGAGAAGAGTCCGTCATAGGCAACGTTTGCAGCCTTACCACGCGCAGGCCTGTTAGGGTGGCGTGGGTAGTGAGAGCCGAAGCTCTCTTCCAGGCGATGGTCAAGTTCATCACACATCTTACGCATAATGCCTTCAAGGACTATTTGTTTCGGGTGAGAGCTCATAGCAATATACCATCCTGGTCTTCGGTTTCTTCATCAATATTATAGCGCTGGAGAAAGGAGTAGTAGGAAGAAAGGCCGGCACGTGTTACAGGATTATGGTCCTCTGCTTGATCGGTTATTTCAAGTTTTTGAGATGCAAGCAAAGGTTCCACTTCCTTAGGTCCGAGGGTAAGCTGGTCGAATGTTTTGCGTTTCTTTAGTTTGTCAGCATACTCACGTATCCCGTCATTATTGTCCTGATAGATCTGCAAAGCTTTCTCTTTCATCATTGCAAGAGCCGCGGGGCTTGTGGAATCGAGACGCACCTGGTCACCCAGAGCCCCATGGATACGGGTGTATTCAATGTCGGGGATATCAGGGGCTACGGCATCGACAGCCTGCAGTTGGGAACCAGCATATATCTTTTGGATCGGGGTGCCCTTGGCTGGGTCAATCCATCCTATGACTCCGGAACCAGCCCCACTGATGGAGAAGCTGAAATCGCTGCTGGCAGTTGAAATTGAAAGGATGTGGAACTTCTTTGCATTGGGGTAGAGCTTTTTGGCCTCTACATAGGCAAAGAGGGCAGGGTTATTGGCGATGAGGCCCCCATCGATGAGGGTCTGCATGGTCTCTTCCTGACGGTCATAGATGTATGCTGGCTTGAAGTAGGTGGGGGCTGCACTTGTCGCCCTTCCAGCTTCCCAAAACAGGAATTCATGGCTATCCCTGCTCGATAGGGGGAAAGGCCTTCCGTTTGCCACATCGTAGGTCATCAGCATGAGGGGAACCACTGCATCAGAGAGGGGTATGGTGCCAAAGGTTTTCTTGAGATAACGCTCAAGGGGTTCACTGTCATATTTGTCGGTGAAGATTTGGGAGAAGATCCTTCCTTGGTTCTTTGGAAAGATTTCCTTTCCATGGTGCAGGTAGAGCTTTTCCAATGCGCTTGTTTCAATTCCAAAGGGTAGGGTGCCTTTCAGCACGTCAGGAGCCTTTTTCCCTAACAGCTTGTCAGTAAAGCTCAATTCTCCTTGATCATATATGTAGCTAATGAACCTGCCATCGAGGGGAAGGTTGGTCCTTTCCACTGGGGCTGCCAGTGCAAGGGCAAGAAGGCCTCCTGTGGAGGTACCTGCTATAAGGTCAAAATGGGAGTATAAAGGGCGACGATCACCCTGCTCTTCAAGCAGTGTGGCTAGATTGTTTAGGATGATGGCAGGAATTACGCCACGCATGCCCCCTCCGTCTATGGAGAG
>CAXYZP010000362.1:0-2093 GCA_964293175.1 uncultured Sphaerochaeta sp. | reverse complement strand
AAAGAGCAAACTTAGCCACGACCAGACGCGCTACATCTATGAAACAAACACTATCGGCCTTGAAGGCATTTCAATCAATGTGGACGACATCGTGGAGACCGCAAACCATTTCCGTTGTATTGACCATATGATCGACCGTTCCAATTTTACTCTCGGAGAACCATTTATCAAGCGGTTGCACGCATGGTTGAAAAGCGGGACCAGTGACAGTCGTAAGGATTGGTTTGAGGTCGGTGAGTACAAGAAACTGCCCAATGAGGCAGGCGGTCACGAGACAACCTTGCCAAAAAACGTTGAAAAAGAAATTCGCCTTCTGCTTGATAGCTACAATGCTATAGAGAAGAAAACCCTGGACGACATCATTGACTTCCATGTTCGCTTTGAGTGTATCCACCCGTTCCAGGATGGCAACGGGCGTGTAGGGCGCCTGATCATGTTCAAGGAGTGTTTGAGATGGAACATCGTCCCATTCATCATTCCTACCGAGATGAAGATGTTCTATTACCGGGGCCTGAACGATTGGTTCAAAGAGAAGGGATTTCTCCGGGATACTTGCCTATCAGCACAAGATACCTTCAAACGCTCTCTTGATTATTTCAGGATTCCCTATGGGGGCTGAACTGATCAGAGGGTAGAAGGTGCCCGAGACCCTCTTCAGTAATTCCTTTCCCCTATTTGATCAGATAGGTACACTTGTAGGTTGGGACGCTTGGGCAGATTGTTGGTATCATTTCCCCTATCCCAACAATTGTATGAACACATCCCGTTTATTGTGTTTGTTCTTCCCACTGATGAATAGCTTTGAGAAAGGTAGGTCCATAGGACTCGGCCTTGACCTCCCCCACCCCATGAACCTGCAGGAATTGAGTAAGGTTCTTGGGAACCTTGGAAGCCATATCCTTCAGGGCCTTGTCATTAAAAATGATATAAGGGGGAACGTTATGCTTGTCTGCCAGCTCTTTTCGGACGACCTTGAGGCACTCGACGAGTTCGGGATCACCATCGTCTGCCGGAGGTGTCTTTAGTTGGGTTGCATCAATTTTCTTTTCTTCCAACGTTCGGAACGTTACCAAAGGGACAGCTCTTTCGCCCTTGAGTACCGACATCGATATATCTGTCAGTTGTAACGTCATCCCACGGTCATATGCGATAGAGGCATACCCTGCGTTGATGATCTGTGAGCCATATTCGATCCATTCCTCATAGCTGTTTTCCCGCCCGACACCAAAGGTTTTAATCTCGTGCCACCTCTGCTCCACGATCTCCTGGGCATGGCTTCCCCGGAGGATCAGGGCACAGTGGCGTAAGGTTGAGCGCTCTCTAGTACGATAGATTGCAGATAGAAACTTCTGGGCAACAATGGTTCCATCAAAGGTAACGGGTGGATGCTCACACACATCGCAATGCCCGCAGTCTTCTCCAAGGGTCTCCCCAAAGTAGGAAAGGAGGATACGTCGACGGCAAATCTTAGCTTCTGCATACTGTTTCATCCTATCCAATTTTGCTACAAGCAACTCTCGGCGTTCAGAGCTGACAGTATCGAGAAACCTGAGTTGTTGGGCTATATCGGCGTAGCTGTAAAAGAGGACTGTGTCGGCGGGAAGCCCGTCCCTACCCGCCCTTCCTATCTCCTGATAGAAACCTTCTAGGTTTTTAGGCAGATTCCAGTGGACGACCCATCGCACATTTGATTTGTCGATCCCCATACCGAAGGCTACCGTGGCACATATGATGGCCGTGTTGTCTTTGAGAAACGCGTCTTGGGCACGATGTCGATCCTCAGAGCTCATACCAGCATGATACGCATCAGCCTTGTATCCCAACCGGTTGAGCTTTTTAGCCAAGTCTTCGGTAGCAGCTCGGGAGAGGCAGTACACGATCCCTGGCTGGTTGGGGTGACTCTTCAAGAAAAGGTGCAATCGTTCAAACCGCTTCTGTCCAGGCAGGACCGAGAGGTGGAGATTTGGACGGTCGAAACTGGACTGAAAGACCGATCCTTCGTCAATGGAAAGTTGGTCCAGGATATCCCGCTGGATCGCAGGATCTGCTGTTGCCGTCAGGGCCACAAGAGGAACGCCTGGAAGGATATGCCG
>CAXYZP010000361.1:0-2104 GCA_964293175.1 uncultured Sphaerochaeta sp. | reverse complement strand
AGAATTTCTTGGTTACAAATATGGCGGTGATGCCATAGTGATCAACCTCAATGGTGGGGTGAAGCAGTATGGAAAGTGGAACCTGGAGGCAAACGGCTTTTTCATGCTCCATGGAACCTTCGATATCTACACTATGTTGAGTCGTATTGGTGGAGGCTCCGTAATCTCCCGAGGCCCCGGTGTTTCTCATGATATCTCCACTCCTACAACTAATCATCCGACTGGTAACTATAACGATGCAACTGCGAAAACTACTCGCGACAGTGTCTCCCAGACTTTGGTTGTCGGGTTGAGCGGTTCGTATGAGATCACTTCTTACCTGAAAGCCTTTGGCCAGATTGATTATATTAATGTAACTAATTATGGGAATATATCGGGAGTCAAAGAAAGTGACATCCAGTTGACCCTTGGGGTTACTTACCATATCTAGAACAAAACAAATACCACCGGTCCCTGTCCTATCAGGGCAGGGATCGGATGGTAGTTTACCTACTGTCTCCTTTGAGGGGTTTTCATGAAACGTATTCTCCTGGTTCTTGTGTTCCTTTGTATTTCTCTTAGTGCCATGTTTGCTGTAACTGCACAGGAAGTACTTCCTCTTTCTTCCTCGGTCTATGCAGATATGGATACCCTGTATCTGATTTTAGGTATAGGAACTCCTAGTGATTCCCGGCCTTGGACCAAAGGTGAGGCGCGGGCAATTCTGTCCATTGCCAAGCAAAGAAACCTTTCTGGGGTCACGAGCAAACTATACGAAGAAATCGAGAAAAACCTTTCGGATAGTCTCAAATGGTCTTTCCCTGATGGTTTTTCTGTAGGGGGGAACGTTGATCTCTCCGGTGAACTATACACCCATACCAATACTGATGTTTCGGAAGGCTTTACTTCCTTTGACGATTGGGTTTATGGATTTGTCCTGCGTAAACCCCTGGTCAGGTTCCGTCTCGATAAGGCAGTTTCCGATTTCTTCTATACCTACTGTGATCTTCAGTACGGATTTGGTGTTGCCCGTTTTGACGATGTACTCAAGACTCTAGGGGGCAGTGGGCATTCTCAGGTTGGTGCCCTGACAGACGATACCTCCTTGGTGATTGTCGACGGTGACTCTATCCTTTCCCAGTATACCAATGCTTTTTCAACCAATTTTATACTACATAGCCGGGATCTTGACTTCCAAACGCCTAAGAGAGCAATTATTTCTGTAGGTGGAGCCCATTGGAATTTTTCCATGGGCAGGGATAAGTTATCCTGGGGAAATTCCCATATAGGGAACTTTATCTTCGATGACCATGTCGATTTCCAGGAATATGCCCGCTTAACCGTGTTTACCCAATATTTCAAATACGAAGCGGTCAGTATGTTTCTGGATACTTCCTACAGCTCTGATAGTTTCTTTCGGATGATGATGGCACATCGTCTGGAGTTCCGTCCTTACCATAGGCTCACCCTCGCTGTTAGCGAAGACATAATGTACGAGGATGTTGTCTTGGACTTACGATTTCTCAACCCTGCCTTCATCTATCACAACCTTAATGAACGAGGTAAATTCAATGCGATTGCACATATAGAGGCCAGCTACACCATCTTGCCAGGTCTCAACCTCTATGGACAGTTCTGTCTCGACCAAGCAATTGCACCGAATGAGGATGATGACGAATCGACCGCCTGGGGATTTCTTGCTGGGATAGAGTATGCAGCTATAGTGCAAAATGGTATCTATTCCACAGTACTGGAAGGAGCTATGACTCTTCCGTGTCTTTATCGGCGGGATGGCATAGACTACATCGGTTTTCCCTATGGCGGTGATTCCCTTGTTTTTACCTGGGACAATTCCTACCGTATACCCTCCATTGGTTCGATGGGGTTCTCCCTGACAGCCTTATGGCACGGTGAATTGGATATGTATACGAATGTCTCCATCGGTGGTAGTAGCTATGCAAATTACGGTTCCACGCTCTTTATCGGTGATACCATTGCTAATACCATTACCGCCTCATGCAAAGGGGACTACGAATTGCAACAACTCTTTGGCTCTTTCAAGGGAAAGGTCTATGCCCAGCTTGACTGGATAATGCGCTCTACCTATACCAAGGCAACAAGCAGC
>CAXYZP010000360.1:0-2107 GCA_964293175.1 uncultured Sphaerochaeta sp. | reverse complement strand
ATTATCTGCTTTTCGGCCTCCTTTTTCTTTTTTATAAAGCAGGAGCATAGGATTCAATTTGTTTTGTACTCTTCTATCCCTTTTCAATGTATAGGTAATCCCGTATACTTGGTGAAAACGCGAAAGCGACAAACCCTTATGAAGAGAGGCTTTTCATGCCAGAAAAAGAAGAAAAGAAGCCTGCAGTGCAGGATCCCCAGATAAACGAAAAACTCCTTAAGACCCGCTCCATTATGCTCAGCGGCGAGATCAACAAGGAGAGTGCAGAACTCGTCATCAAGCAACTGCTGGTCTTGGAAGGCGAAAGCAACGACCCTGTAAAGATCTTCATCAACAGCCCCGGAGGCGATGTTGATGCCGGCTATGCCATCTTTGACATGGTCCGCTTTATCTCCTGTCCTGTAACCATGATAGGTATGGGCCTTGTGGCAAGCGCCGCTTCATTGGTCCTGCTCGCAGTCCCTGCAGAACAGAGGCTTGCACTTCCCAACTCGACCTACCTCATCCACCAGCCCATGAGCGGCATGAAAGGTGTGGCTACAGATATAGAAATACATGCTCTGCACTTGGAGAAGCTTCGTACAAAACTCGATGCGCTCATCGCCCAGGAGACTGGACGAACACCAGAACAAGTCAATGCCGACACCGAGCGTGACCACTGGCTATCAAGTTCAGAAGCTCTTGCCTATGGCTTGGTAAGCAGAATTGTAAAGACAAGGAGCGAGCTCTAGCACCCTATGGGCAAAACAAAATACCTCAGTGAAACAGAGAAACAACAGGGACGAAAACACATGTACCGGCAGGAAGTATACAATGGTATTGCATACAGCCTGCTAGGCGATACCATCGTCTACTTGCTGGCGACCTACTTTGGTGCAGGTAACCTTGCCCTGGGATACATAGCCTCTGCTTCCTATATAGCAGGGGTTGTGCTTCCCTTTGTCTCCATCATTTTCAAAGGGAAGAACCAGATAAAAGTACAGTCGGCCGTATGGCTGGTCCGTGGCATTGTCTGCTTCGGCTATGTGGGCCTCTTCTTTTTGACAGGTGAGGCAGCAGTGCTTCTCTTGCTGGGTATCTATACGGTGTTCAACATCTTCCGTATGATCGGCATCGCTCTCAATGATTTCACCATGAAAAGCATCAGCAGTGTTTCCAACCGGGGAAAGGTGGTAGCCAACGTCAACGTTGCCTACCAGAGTTCCTCCATGGTTGTGCGCTGCATCACCGCCCTGGTTTTGGGCGTACAGCAGTTCTCCGGTCTCATCGGGCTTATCGGCCTCCAGGTGGTCGGCTCCATCATGAACTTCTTTGCCGCCTATGAGATGTCCCTTATCACTTCACGCAGTACCATTACGCATAAGAAGGGTAGGACGGTAATTACCATATTCAAGGAAGCTATGATGCATACCTCCTTGAGCAGAAGGCTTATCCTTAGGTGGATCGCTACAGCTGTAGCCGTCATATTTGGTCTTACCGTGCCGTTCCTCAGAATTGAGCTTGGGCTTTCCAACAGTATGGTCGTGCTCTACTCTGTAGTGCTGGGTCTTGCCGTGGTGGCCGCCAGCTACATCAGCCGCCAGTTCTCTGACCGCCTCGGATCCCGACCTCTGGTATTCATATCCACCCTGTTCTCCCTTTTCTTCTTCCTGCTTTGGGCTCTGATAACCCCGGAGGTCGCACCCGTCTGGTTTTTTGTCCTGGGCTTTTGTACCAACTTCTTTGTAGGGCTTATCGTCCTTCTGGTATTCCGTCTGGTGCAGCAGGTAATGCCCGATGAGGATGCTGTGGGCTTTAACTCAATGGTGAACTTCGTCATTGCAATCGTAGCCTTTTTTGTAGGTATCATAAGCGGCCTGTTGGCCGACAACGGTGATATTGCCCGTTCTATCTTTATACTCGACGGTAAGGCTGCAGGTAATGGCTACACCCTGGTATTCCTCTTCGCTATGGTCCTTACTGCAGTAGAGGCCCTGGTGGCTGCAAGGCTCCAGGAAGTGGGTGCCTACTCATCCCAAGCAGCGGCGGCTGTCGTGTTTTCCATGCACGGCTTGAAAGCCGTCTCCATGATCGAAAAGCTGGAAAAGACCTCCGACCCTGCAAAACG
>CAXYZP010000359.1:0-2118 GCA_964293175.1 uncultured Sphaerochaeta sp. | reverse complement strand
TGGCATAAATGGTTGTAATTTCTTTATTTTGGAGAAAATTTTTCTCTTATTAGAACCACGATAGTACAAAGGTAGGATTTTAGAGTTGGCGAATCCTAGATATTCACTTTTGCTTATGAACAGAACGAAGCCCGGAATGTTTTCCGGGCTTCGTTGTAATCAACCATTTGATTGATCTTTTTATCTCTATCTTTTCTTGTTTTTATATCAGCATACTTTCTCAGAGTAACCCTTTATCGCAGAGGCATTGGTGTAGATCTTTGCACCACCATCTGTGATCACCACCAAGGTAGGGGCTTGCATGATGTTATATTTCAATGCAAGCTCTTTCTCTTGTTCGGCATCGACTACGGTGTAGGCTATGGCTGACTCATCAAGGAAGCGTTTGGCGATCTTACAATTGGGACAGGTTTTGGTAGTGAACAACAAAGTCTTGTTTTTCGACTTACTTCCCTCTTCAATTTCGTACAGCTTTCTTTCCTTAAACTCCTCTGCCTTGCCATCGTTCCAGTTCTTCACAGGACGGTAGTAACCGGTTATACGGCTGTAGACCTCAGTTGCCTTACCACAATGGGGGCAAAGAGCCTGCTCACCTGCAAGATAACCATGGTCACTACAGACCGAGTAGATTGGGCTGAGTGTATAGTAAGGGAGTTTAAAATTCTCCGCAATCTTCTTAACCAAGGCCGCCGCACTCTGCCAGGAGGGAAGGCGCTCGCCAAGGAAAGCATGGAAAACCGTGCCTGAAGTATAGAGAGTCTGCAACTCATCCTGGATGGACAAGGCCTCAAACACATCCTCAGTATAGTTTACAGGAAGGTGTGAGCTATTGGTGTAATACGGGGCCTTATCTTCGCCAGTTGCTGTTTTGATAAGAGGGAAAGCCTTCTTATCATGCTTTGCCAGACGA
Organism: uncultured Sphaerochaeta sp.; assembly: GCA_964293175.1. Taxonomy (GTDB): domain Bacteria; phylum Spirochaetota; class Spirochaetia; order Sphaerochaetales; family Sphaerochaetaceae; genus Sphaerochaeta. The sequence goes on along the minus strand of CAXYZP010000359.1, from coordinate 1,208 downwards.
TAGGTTGTAGACTCTGCAGGGGTCGCCTCAAGATTATACAAATCACCATATTTCTCCTGATACAGAGAAAGTCTTTCTCTCATATGATTGAGAACATCCTTGGTAAATTTCAAGCCCTCTTCTGTACCGATGTTTTTGCCGAGAAAGCGTGCATTAAGACATGCCTCGTTCATACCCACCAGACCGATGGTCGAGAAGTGATTTTCAAATGTTCCTAGGTAACGCTTGGTATACGGATAGAGGCCTGCATCCATCAGGCGGGTGATAACATTCCTCTTCACTTCCAAAGAACGGGCACTGATATCCATCATCTTGTCCAGACGCTTATAAAAATCTTCTTCATCCTTAGAAAGGTAAGCAATTCTAGGCATATTAATGGTTACAACCCCAATAGAGCCTGTAGATTCACCACTACCGAAGAACCCTCCGGATTTCTTTCTTAACTCACGAAGATCCAGACGCAGACGACAACACATCGATCTGACATCACTGGGTTCCATATCACTGTTTACGAAGTTGGAAAAATAGGGAGTCCCATATTTTGCTGTCATCTCAAAAAGAAGTTTATTGTTCTCTGTCTCGGACCAGTCGAAATCCTTGGTGATGGAATAGGTAGGAATGGGATACTGGAAGCCACGGCCTTCGCTGTCCCCACCTATCATTGTCTCGATGAAGGCTTTGTTGACCATATCCATCTCGCGCTTGCAATCCTTATACTTGAAGGGCATCTCCACCCCACCGACTATTGCCGGAAGTTCAGCAAGGTCAGAAGGAACTGTCCAGTCGAGGGTTATGTTTGAGAAAGGAGCCTGAGTTCCCCATCTGGAAGGAGTATTCACCCCAAAGACGAAAGATTCGATACACTGCTTGGTCTCCTTGTAGGAGAGATTATCAGCTTTGACAAACGGAGCGAGGTAGGTATCAAAGGAGGAGAATGCCTGGGCTCCTGCCCATTCATTCTGCAAAATTCCGAGAAAATTGACCATCTGGTTACAGAGGGAGGAGAGATGCTTGGCAGGAGCACTGGTTATCTTGCCAAAAACCCCACCAAGACCAACTTTGATGAGTTGGTTCAACGACCATCCGGCACAATATCCGGTCAGCATGGAAAGGTCATGGATATGCAGCTCTGCATTCCTATGGGCATCGGCGATCTCCTGGTCATAGACCTCGCTGAGTCAGTAGTTGGCTGTGATAGCTCCACTGTT
>CAXYZP010000358.1:0-2130 GCA_964293175.1 uncultured Sphaerochaeta sp. | reverse complement strand
GTTGATAGCATCTCTGAGAAATTCTGCCCTGCCTTGGTAATGTTCGCCAAACCTGGGGTCATCGACATACATCTGGGCGAGCTTTGCATGGGCTTCTTTTGTATAGCTTGGCCAGGTGTAGAGCAACCACTGTTTGTGCAACCTAACTACCTCTTGTGCTAATTCTGATCCTGGATCTTTAGTCCTTTCTGCCTTCTCAAGCTTCTGGAGTATCTCCTTGTCTAAGAGCTCAAACTCGGAAAAGCTCTCTTCACTCATACGCATCAGTTTCGCATGGGAAGCATCTACCTCTTCGTCTCCATGCATCTTTCGAGCCTCTTCTCCGTAGGCTTGTTCATGCTTCTCTATGAGTTCTTTCTTGAGACCTTCAAATTTTTCTTTATCACTCATGTTTCTCTCTCCTCGAGCCTCTCATATTGATGGGTCTGTTTACATTGTACTGCTTGGCAAGTTTCATTTCTGAAGGGAGCTTCTCAGAAACCCGAGAGGTAGGGGAGGAAAGAATTACTTCCTTAAGATGGTCTGTAACTTGCTGACTCAAATTGGTTTGTGACAGGGAGAAATCAGTATTGTTCATGTTTTAAGTCCCAAGCGCTTATGCATTGCAGCCTCAAGCCTGATAAGGCTTTCTATTGTATTGTCTTCTGTAAAGGGGGTTATCATGGTCGGCCAACAGCCTTTATAGATTTTTTCATATGTGATACTCCTAAAACGTTTCGCTGCATATCGCAACAAGAGATTTCCTTTACCAAGCAGAGCCCATACAGCGAAAGCTGTAAAGCTGTCTTATAGGTTTATATTCGCATGGGTTAGGATATCTATCAAACTGTTTCGACATCAAAGAGAGGGTAAGGGTAGTAAGGCTAAGAGCAAAGGCCAGAGAAAGAACAAAGATAGGGAGAGATACGAAACAGCACGGAAGTACCCGTGCTGTCATCTGAAAAGAACTAAAATCCAATTGTTTTACATCAGTATCTTGAACACCACCTTAAGAACTTGGCTGGATGTCTCATCAATAAGGTTGGGGGCATGGGGTTCTCCTGGAAAGAACACCACAAAGCTATCCTGCTTTGCATGGTAGGAGAGCTGTTTCTCTGCTGTACCCATAAAGAAATCCTTGTCCTCATCATAGGCTTTGGTAGCGGTAAGCATAGAACGGGATGCGATATCCATACGTTCGTGTCCTTTCAACAGGATCTGTACATCGGCTTCTTTCCTATGCACTTCATATTCAGAAGCTACTGCTTTTTCTGTCTTGTAGGTAAACAGGTTGTAGCGAAGGTTTTTGTGTTCGGTAGTGTAGTTCCCTAGTTCCATACTGTCGAGCTTACCGCTTTCCAGAATGTCGATGACATGTTGGAGAGCGGGTAGGGTAGAGACATAGTTTTTCATCTGGGAAATCTGATCAAGTATCATAGGGTACCTCTTTTGGTCATTAGCATAGCGAAAGCAAAGGGAAAGGGAAAGATGGGTGCTGATCCCTTTTTTTTCCGAAAGCAGAGCATGTATTTCACTAGTCGATTACCTCAATATTCCGTATCTTTACTTATACCACAGTAAACTAGTGGGCTAATAAAGGAGCTATGCATGTCAGATACCCATACCTATACGACCAGGGTCACATATAACGAAATGAGAAAGGGCGTCCTCTCGTCCAACGGCCTCTCCCCCTTTGAGGTGGCGACCCCTCCAGGGTTTCCCGGTGGACATGAGGGGATATGGTCTCCCGAACACCTCTTTGTTGCATCAGCAGAGATCTGCCTGATGACAACTTTCCTCTCTATCGCTGAAAAGTCTCGTCTGGCGTTTGTTGAGTACAGCTCAGAGGCTGTTGGAACTCTTGAAAAGACAGCCGAGGGCATGTTGATGACTACGATCGTTATCAAGCCAAAGGTAGTTATAAAAGATGAAGCTAAGAAAGACCGAACCTTGTTACTCTTGGAGAAGTCAGAGAAGTACTGTCTTATCTCGAACTCAATGAAGACGGTTGTAACGATAGAGCCAATTGTTGAAGTCAGTGCAACAGAGGAGCAGGCAGGCTGATACAAAGAGAAGTGAAAGAACAAGAAGGGCTCAAGGGATGGCAGGCTATTGAAGGGCATCAACAAACATGCCATTTCCAGCGCTTCG
>CAXYZP010000357.1:0-2132 GCA_964293175.1 uncultured Sphaerochaeta sp. | reverse complement strand
AATCCAACATGGAGGTAAATCTTCCATACAGATAGGTCAGCGACTCGTCCTTGACAAACAGGTCATTGAAAAATGCAAGGTCGCCTACCTGACAGTCATGTCCGTACCAGCCTGTGGGCAGGTATCCTTTTTGCAACGGTTCATTGGGATCGTGTATATCCTCAATGGACGAGGGTTCCATACTGCAGAGCAGGCTGAACAGCTCTTCGGTCTGTTGGGCCGTAATGCCTCCCTGGCAGAGCTGGTCAATGTTGACCATCGCTGCACAGAAAGAAGAGACGCACTCTTTCATAAGGGTCTTGAGCTTGTTGATAAACTGAATAAATGTAATCTCTGACAAGGCAAAACGCCTGACAAGAGAGCCTACTGCACTATCGGTCGGTATGATCTGAACGCTTTTACCCAACTCCTGCATCTGGAAGGGTTCGCTCATATAATCCTTACCGCTTATTGCGTCATGATTAGATATGAGCACCCTATCGATACAACACAGAGCAAGGGTATTTATGTAGATGGGATTAAAATACTGGGCATAGCACCAGAGCGTCTTGCTTCTCTGAGCGTACCGTTTCCTTATCCAGGTAGTATTGAGCTCTATCTGGTTCGAACGATCTTTCGGAGAAAGAAGTGAAAGTACACTCTGGTTATACGATCCGGTAAGCAACTCTACCCTACCCATGCGAGCAAGATCGGTGATGAGCATATTCACCTCAGGGTGGTTTTTCTCCAACCACTCCATCAGAAAACTGCTCAGATAGAGCTGTAACACAGCGTTGTTGTTGCTATGCAGATAGGTAAGCATGGGTATTAGGACAGAATCCAGCGTCCGTTCTAAAACGGAAGAGGGAGAGCCTGCTGGAATCTGACTATATGCGCCTATCAGTACTTTTTTCATTGCTACCGCTTAATGATACACTTTGTGGGGCATGCCTCGGCGGCTTCTGCTATCTGTGAGTGTGGCACAGACTGGTCAAATGATGAGAGGAACCTGTCAACTTTACAACCTGACTCAGGGAATTTCCTTTCACAGATCATACAACCGATACAGGAAACACTGCACATCTTACGAATCTTTCCCCCCGGTTCGTGGCTATTGCACTCTATGACATATTCACTATCCTCATAGATCATCTGCATAACCCCATTAGGACATATCTGAACACATTTTCCACAACTGATACAGGCATCTTCATCGACGATGATATAGCCTTCCTCATCCTTTGAGATAGCCCCTACAGGACAGACGGCAATACAGCTTCCCAGATGGAGACAGCCATCCTTACAGGTGTTATCCCCTGCAAAGAGCAGAGCTGCGGCATTACAGTCCATAAGACCATCATAGGCATAGTCTTTGTTGGTGAATTCAAGATTACCCCTACACATGACGTGCGCGACCTTACGACGGGTGTCGCCTGCAGCCTCTATCTTCTGACCCATGATCTCAGCCATCTTGGCATCCAAAGAGGAGCCTCCGGGAGAACAGAGGCCGATAGGTGCCTCACCAAGGGCGACGGCAGCGGCATAGGCATTACACCCTGCATAGCCGCAGACACCACAGTTGGCACCGGGCATGATGGGCTCCATTGCAAGGACCCTAGGGTCTTTCTTCACGGCAAGCTTCTTCTCGGCAAAGGAGAGACCATATCCAAACAGACCGCCTAAGACGGCTATAACTAGAACAGCAAATAAAATATTCATGGCTTCCTCCTTATACCAGATGCAAGTTCGTGATGAGTGACTTGTCGAATGCCATGAAAGCGAGAGCCATCAGACCGGCAGAGACAAAGGCAATGGGCATACCGGCAAAGGATCTGCGCACAGGCTGAAGGTCCAGCCGCTCACGGATGTTACTCATCAGAACAATGGCCACGGTGAAACCAAGACCGGCGGCGAGCCCTGCAGTAAATGCCTCCATCACGTTATACCCACTGGTAATATTGATGATGGCTATACCCAAGACAGCACAGTTTGTGGTGATGAGAGGCAGGAAGATTCCCAGAGCCTTGTACAGGGGTGGGCTTATCTTCTGGATCACCATCTCAAGCAGCTGTACCAGACTGGCTATGACCAGAATGAAGGAGAGCGTCTGCAGATACTGCAAATTGAAGGGAACAAGAAGATAGTAGTAGATC
>CAXYZP010000356.1:0-2132 GCA_964293175.1 uncultured Sphaerochaeta sp. | reverse complement strand
TTGTTTGCAGATGGGCTAGCCTGTCCTCTGAAAGGTTTTTCTGTGTTGCCTGCCAGGTATCCCCACCGTCAAACTGCTGTGCAACTTGATATTCGGGAAGGTTGGCAACTATAAGGTGCAGATTTTTTGTATCCTGGTACTGGATTTCAGCACCGAAGTTACTCAACTCTTGGATAGGAAAGCTGGTTATGATGGCTCCTGTACTGAAGATGGCAGCGTTTGAGCGCATCTCCTTAACAAGGGCTATCACATTTTCCATATGGCCGGTTACAAAGACTATTGGAACCTCTAGGTCACGTATGCTTTTGTGCACCTCTGTGACAGTTTTGCTATCTTTCCAGGGAACATCATCCAAGGGGAGCATCAAGGCTCGTAGCTTTTCCCCTTCCTTGGCTATGGATGTGGGTTTTTCTGTCTTATAGAGTCTGGGATAGGTTATCTGCCCTAACGGGGGGATTTGTCTCCACTCCTTTTCCAGTTCCATACGCTTTGCACTCTCTAGGGAAGCCAGGCGTTTCTCTTCAGCTTCCAGTTCCATTCGCTTTGCCAACCGTTCCTGCTCCAGACGTTTTGCTTCGTCGTTGCGCAATTGTTCGAGACGGACCTTCTCTTCGATAGTCATCGTCTTCTCTTCAAGCTGGGCCTTGAGTATGCGAGTTTCGGAAGCAAGTGCATCACGTTCATCGCTCAGTTTTTGCCATGCTGCGAGTCTTTGCTCTTCTTGCTCTGAAAGCATATCCTCTCTCTCTTGCTCGAGGCGTAGGCGTTCGACTTTTTGCTCCTCTTGGAGTGTCTTGTTCTCTTCTATCAAACTTTGCAGTTCAAATATTTCATTTGCAAGCTGTGCATTCTGCTGCTTAAGCTCTTCGATGTGCTCGGCTTTCTCTTGGGTTGATAGTTGGGTCCAAACGGTTGTCTCTTCTTTTTCCAAGGTAAGTTCGGTAAGGTTGGCTATAAGTTGCTGATTTTCTTCTGTAGCTTTTTTTAGCCGATTGTTCAGAGCGAACAGAGAACTCTCCAGCTGTTTTTCCCTTTCGGTAAGCGAAGCAAGTTGTATGTCCCTCTCAGCTTGTTGCTCTGCGACAAGAGCGGCCTGCCTTTGTTGTTCCTCAAGGGCTTTCTCCCGCAGTAAGGCATCTTTTTCCTCTTCTAGGACTGATAGCTTGGTAATGATTTTTCCCTCTACAACTGAGGGTATGGGTTCTATGGCTGCTTTCCCCTTGGATGCCGTGTATGTCTGACAGCCCATAAATATGAGGGGTAGGAGGGAGCACAATAGGATAATGGTACGTCGTCTGTTCATAGTCGGTTCCTTAGGTGGTGAAGAAGGCTTCCGCCCGTTTTTTCGCATCTTCTTTTTTACGGTCTTTCTCTAGGCTGTCTTCACCCAACATAAAGAAATCACAAAAGTTCGCTTCTTTTTTTTCTATAATAAGCTCATCGACCCTTTCTAGGCAGTCATGATAGGCTCCAGGGCTGTAGAACCTGCAGTTAAAGCAACTGTGTAGCGGTTTCCCACAGGCGGAACAGAGTGTATGTGTTCCTATTATCTGTAGAATATCTACCGTTGTATGGCAGTGGTGACATGCTTTCATAGTCAGAATTCCAGCAGTTTCCCATACTTGGCCATTTCGCCCTCAGCATAGGTCTCTTTCGTGAATCCAAACTTCTGCCCATCTTTTGCATAACGGGGAATAATATGGATGTGGAGGTGGGGCACCTCCTGGCCGCTTGCCTTTCCGTTGTTTATGACCAGGTTTGTTCCGTCACAACCCAATGCAGAACGCAATTTCTTGTCAGCTTGTTGCGCAATATCCATGAGATGGTTCAAGCTCGGCAAAGGACATTCGCTGAATGTTAGATAGGGTTCACTGGAAATAACCAGCAGATGACCTTTATGTACAGGATTAATATCCAATATAACGGTACATAGTGCATCTTCATGTAGCTTTACAGAGGGGATCTCACCTTCTCGTATTTTAGTAAAAACGGTTTTCATGGCACACCTCAAAGCTATTGTAGCACACAATTATCTAGTCGGAAAAGGATTGTGTAGGCAAAAGGGATTGCACAAAAACCCCTATTGTAATATTATCCACAAGATACGCTACGCTACTGGTAGTTTACGAGTC
>CAXYZP010000355.1:0-2138 GCA_964293175.1 uncultured Sphaerochaeta sp. | reverse complement strand
ATAGCCCTGTATGAGGGCCTTATGGAGCTTTTCATCGCAGGTCACAGTAGAGAGGTCAGTTGCATCCTCTTCGCCTGTTGTGGTGGCAGTACGTATCATGTCCCCGGTGTCAAAAAGGATGGTTCCGGGCATTACCGTATCCAAGTCGATGATACAAAGGGCCTCAGATCCATCTTTTTTGAACAGCACATTGTTTATCTTGGTGTCGTTATGAGTAACACGGGTGGGAAGCTTCCCACTTGTCATACCTTCCCATAGGACCAGGCCCCGCTCCTTGTTTTCCATCAGGAAAGCCAATTCAGGTCCAACCTCATCGAGACGATTCTGGTGATTGACCAACATAGCATCTTTGAGCTGTTCATACCGGAGGCCCATATCATGAAAATGAGGAATCGTCTCATGTAGGGATTTTCCGTCAAAGTCAGAGAGTTGCAGTTGGAAGTTGCCTATGGCTTCGCCAAGCAGATATGCCTGGCTAGCATCCTTGATAGTGCTGAAGGTCCGCACATGATCGATATAGTGATAGGTTCTCCAGTAACCGCCATCCTCATCAATATGGGCAAGCTTCCCATCACGGGTCTCCACCACACGCAGGCAGCGTTGATCAATATCAGGAAAGCTATCGATGAATTTTGAGCGGATATGGCGAGTAACAGAGCTTATGTTTTCCATCACCTCAAGAGGTTTTTTGAAGACGTAGCTGTTGATCCTCTGGTGGGTGTATTTCTTTATGTTCCCATCCTGGACAAATGTGGAGATGTACGTGCTGTTGATGTGCCCTTCACGGTTCGCCTTCACATGGGTCAGCGATCCTTCTATGGTGAATTGGGAAATTACTGTACGGAGTTTGTTTTCATCTGACTGCATAAGTACCTCTCTGTTTTTGTTCGATTATAGCTATAGTATAGTTCCTATATACAACGAGTCAAAGAGATTGGTAGGCACACCACATGGATTTTCCTGCAAATAGAAGAAGATCAAAACGGGAGAACAGATATGCAGAAGACTTGCAAAACCGATTCATAAGGGGGGGGGTATTGCTTATACCTATCAACAATGACTGCCTAGTATTCCCCGAAGCCTCTATACTAATGCAGGGGTTGGGAAAGATATCTTTTTTGCGTATCCTGGTTCGTGATTTGGGCATAAGAGAGAAAATCACTGGGACTTTGTCCCCTATATTTCTTATAGAGGCGAGAAAAGTAAAGAGGGTCTTCATAGCCTGAGGCTCTGACAGCCTCCTGAATCTGCAAGGTTGGATCCTGCAGGATAACACGTTCGAAATTACTTAGGCGCTTAGTTATCAAAAGCTTCTGGAAAGAGAGCCCTATCTGTGCCTGTAAGCTGTGTGTGATGGAAGAGGGGCTTCGATGAACTGCTTTTGCTACATCGGCAATAGCAATTGCCTTGTCAATATTGTCATCTATGTACATAAGTATCTTCTCGATAAGATCGGGCTGACGTAATTTCAAGGAGTTTGTCTCAATGAGCAAGGACAGGGATACCCTAAACAAGTCAAACATCCTTTCTAGCATTGTCGTATCGTAAAGCGGCCTTTTGAGAAAAGCATTTTCCAGAACAGAAAATGCAAACCCATGTTCACGCCAAGGCTGGGCTATCGATTGGGGAATGGTAGCGGAGGTACGAAACTGTCCTATGAGGGCATAACAGACCAAGCTTCCTGAAAGCTCTATAGGAATAACCGCTTCGGTAAGACCCCCATGGCAGGTGTAGACTAACTGTTGTCCCCGCTCCTTACACTGCTGACAGATCATACGGTCCTGTTGCAGGCACCTGTACCGTATTTGCAGGTTTGTCTGTATCAGTGAGCAATAGTCATCAGAAGCAGAGTGCAAAGCCACCAACAGCTCCTCCAAATCCAGAGAAAAAAAGGTTATCTTCACATTAAAGCAGTATGAGTAGCTCTCTACAAACTTCTGTACAGCTGGATTGAATACCAAATATTTTCGTTGATCCATACAAAGAGTGTAAAGGAATACCATCTTGCGCTCAAGAGATACAACGAAAGCATACAGAACCTGAAAAGGATAGTTTCTCTGATACAGATGAAGGGGTGCTGTTCAGTATTTTGTTGTGGACCTACCGTCCATATCCTTATTCTTCTATTTCGTTTGAGA
>CAXYZP010000354.1:0-2150 GCA_964293175.1 uncultured Sphaerochaeta sp. | reverse complement strand
GCAACATCTCAGGAGTCACACAGTCAGCTACAGAGAGACCCATCAACACATCAGCATTGACCAGAGCCTCTGCGAGGGTGCGTGCTTTATTATCAGTAGCAAATTCCTCTTTCTCAGAAGTCATTCCGGCGACTCTGCCCTTATAGATGACACCCTTACTGTCGCACATGATGATGTTCTTATACTGAGCACCAGCGGCAACAAACATCTTGGCACAGGAGATACCGGCGGCGCCGGCTCCGTTGACCACGATCTTGATGTCTTCCATCTTCTTCCCGACGATCTCACAACTGTTCATCAAGCCTGCGGTGGCGATGATGGCAGTCCCGTGCTGGTCGTCATGGAAAATGGGGATATCGCAACTCTCGATAAGCTCCTGCTCGATCCTAAAGCACTCAGGCCCCTTGATATCCTCAAGGTTCACCCCACCAAAGGTAGGGCTGAGAGCCTTTACGATGGCAATGATCTTGTCCGGATCTTTTTCGTCCAGCTCAAGGTCAAATACATCAATGTCTGCAAATCTCTTGAACAGGACACCCTTTCCTTCCATGACAGGCTTGCTGGCAAGCGGACCACGGTCACCAAGACCGAGGATAGCAGTACCGTTGGAGATGACGGCCACAAGATTGCCCTTGGAGGTATACTTGTATGCATCCTCAGGATTCTCTTCAATAGCAAGCACTACCTTTGCCACACCGGGGGTGTAGGCAAGGCCCAGATCATCGGCCGTCTGACAAGGCTTTGACGGGACTACCGCCACCTTGCCTGGGACTCCATCAAGGCAGTGGTACTCCAGTGCCCTTCTCTTCAATTCATCTTGGTTTGACATACCCAGATTCTCCTTATTCGTAACGGTTATTTCTTCTCAAAATCCCACTTGTAATCCATCTTGTAACGATCACGCAAAGCTATCATTACCTGCTGCAAGGATGGGGGTACAGGACAGCCATGTTCCTTACGGAACTGCCAAGCAAGATATTCCTTCTCACCTGCGGTAAAGATGTAGTCCTCACCTGGAGCCTTCTTACTGGCCCTGAGCTCACGACAGATGGTTCCTGCAATGCTCTTGAAAATCTTCAGGCCCATGAAGTGCTCAGGATCGATTGCAATGAAGAAATGCCCAAGAGGATACGGGATCGCTTTGTGATCCTCATCAAATCCATTGAGAGCCTTCATCCAAGCGCCATCCTGCAATGCTGCAGAGAGGATCTCCACTACAGTTGCATAGCCGAAGCCCTTGTAGCCGCCTGTCTGGTCTCCGATGCCCCCTAGGGGTGTAAGGGCTGCCTTACCGGTGGTAAGGTCCTTGAGCACCTGAATGGTATCTGTTCTGGTCTTGCCTTCGTTGTCGAGGACCCATCCTGCAGGAAGTTCTTTTCCAGCCCTTCCATAGACTTCGATCTTTCCTCTCTGACTGACACTGGTTGCACAGTCGAGTACAAAGGGGAACTCTTCGTCGGTAGGGATACCAAAGGTAAGGGGGTTGGTCCCCAGCATGTTCTCCACACCAAAGGTGGGGGCGATGGAGGGTCTGGCGTTGGTTCCCGTGACACCGACCATCCCGGCATCAGTTGCCATGGTGGCGAAGTAACCGGCAATACCGTAGTGGTTGGAGTTGCGTACTGCAACCATACCAATACCATATTTCTTTGCCTTTTCGATGGCCATTTCCATAGCCTTGTGTCCTACTACATGACCCATGCCGTTGTTGGCATCGAGCACTGCAGTGGCTTCGCTGTCTTTCAACACGTCAATCTTAGTAACGGGGTTCATGATGCCACTATCGATGCGATCGATATAGATTGGCTTCAGGCGCCCGATACCATGGCTGTCGATACCGCGCTTGTCGCTCTGGATCAGGACATCACCGATGATCTTTGCATCGGAGGCGGGAACTCCTGCATGCACCAAAGCCTCTTCCATGAACTTCTCCAGTTCAGCGAATCCTACCCAAGCGCAATCAGCATAATTGTCAGCGTACTCATCCATAAATTTCATATGTTCCTCCTACTCTTGTATCTCTGCTATCACTATTGTCAGACCATCTGTGGTCTCCATCTGCTTTATAAGTTCCCCACCCTTCTTGTCGGTAACCAACACATCAACACGAGCCAAGGATGTGGTCTTGAAGTGCGGAACCACTACGCTAT
>CAXYZP010000353.1:0-2154 GCA_964293175.1 uncultured Sphaerochaeta sp. | reverse complement strand
AATTGAAGTTATACCCAATCTCTCCTCCGATAGCAGTCTTGGGACTATTGAACACCTGATAGCTTATGGAACCATAGCCACCCATAGACATTCCTGTATTATCTTCACCAGGACCTACTCTCATTTCGTTCATGTTATAAAAATTAGCAAATAAGGGAACATTGGTCCCCAATTTGAATGAAAATTGTTGGCTTCCAGTGTCATAGTAATCAACTGAATACAGTGTTAGGGGAAGGAGAAGAGCTATGAGACATAGCAGGAAAATCTTTTTCATGGGTACCTCGTGTTAATTGTAACAACAATACGATGCTTTACGCGTTACATATAATCAATCATACGTAAAATCATGCGTTATGAAAACCTCATAGCCAGTATAATGAGAGAGAAGAATAAAGGCAAATCAAACGACGCGCTCTCTTACGTTTGTTGCCATTACCCTGCGTTTTGCTGTAATCTACTATACAAGGAAGGAAAAGCCATGCAAGTTATGTCAGGAAAAGAAGTCTCAAAAACAGTCTACGCAGAATTACAGGCCCGTACTGAAGCCTTTATACAAGCAAATGGATATGCTCCGAATCTTGCAGTTGTGCTGGTAGGAAATGATCCCGCAAGCCAAAGCTATGTGAAGAGCAAGAAAAAAGCATGCCTTTCCCTTGGATTCGGACATCAAGATTATACCCTTTCAGAAGACAGTACACAGCAAGAGCTCCTGCAATTGGTCAAGAACCTCAATGCTGACCCATCAGTACACGGCATCCTGGTACAACTTCCCTTACCTGAACATATGGACAGTGAAGCCATCATCGAAACCATAGACCAGCATAAGGATGTCGATGGGTTTCACCCCATGAGCGTAGGAAAACTCCTTGTCGGTCTTCCAACCTTTGTCAGCTGCACACCCATGGGAGTGCTTGAAATGCTGGACCACTATAAGATTGCGACTTCCGGCAAGCATGTGGTTATCGTAGGGAGAAGCAACATCGTAGGAAAGCCCCTAGCGGCCCTTCTTATGCAGAAAGGACGTGACGCCACAGTAACTGTCTGTCATTCACGCACAGCTGACCTTGCTTCGCATACAGCATCTGCAGATATTCTCATCGCCGCCATTGGCAAACCCTTGTTTATCAAGCCATCCATGGTCAAGGAGGGTGCTGTGGTCATTGATGTCGGCATCAACCGTGTTGAAGATCCCACACCCAAACGAGGCTATCGCTTGGTTGGAGATGTTGAATATGCTACTGTTTCTTCTCACTGTTCTTTTATCACTCCCGTTCCGGGAGGGGTAGGGGTGATGACCATCGCCATGCTTATGAAAAATACATTGCAAGCGGCAGAGTCGTTTGCTGATAAGGATATTACATGATTCGAACGTACTGGATAGAAACCTATGGATGCCAGATGAACACCGCTGAAAGCAATGCCCTGGAACTCCAACTCAAAGGGGCGGGCCTTGTACCTGCCAAAACTGCTGAAGAAGCAGATTGTGCCATCCTTAACACCTGCTCTGTGCGCAAAAGCGCAGAGAACAGGATTTGGGGAAGGCTTGGACTGTTTGCCCATATAAAGACCCTTCATCCCTTAACTCTCATCGTAACAGGATGTATGGCCGAACGCCTGCAAGAAGAACTTAAGGAAGCAGCTCCCCAAGTGGACTATGTCCTGGGAACGAATGACAAGCAGAAGATTCTAGAAGTACTGGTCTCTCCTGAAAGTGCAGAGCTGCGTGCTGAGACCTATAGCTTTGGAGACTCGTACTATAATGAAGGCGAGTACTCGTCCTATATACCTATTATGAACGGATGCAACAACTACTGTTCATACTGCATAGTCCCTTATGTGAGAGGTAGGGAGATCTCCCGCCCTGTAGAAGACATTTTGGAAGAGGTTCGTTTTCTCAATGCAAAGGGCGTCAAGGAAATAACCCTACTTGGCCAAAACGTAAACAGCTACTCCTACGAAGAGGAAGGAAAGGTCCTTACCTTCCCATCACTCTTGGAAAAAGTGTGTGCTGTTGCAGGAGACATTGAGTGGATACGCTTTGAAAGCCCCCATCCAAAGGACTTCTCCGAAGACCTTATCAGAGTCATCAAGGAACAGCCTAAAGTTGTAAAACACCTGCACATACCCATGCAAAGCGGCAATACCCGTATCCTG
>CAXYZP010000352.1:0-2165 GCA_964293175.1 uncultured Sphaerochaeta sp. | reverse complement strand
GCACCCTGTCTCCGACAGTATGCCCATAGACATCGTTAACCTGCTTGAAATGGTCGATGTCGATCATCAACACTGCCAAGGCTATGTTCTGCTTGACTGCCCTGACAAACTCCTCATGGAGACGGGAGAGCCCGAATCGGCGATTATAGACATTGGTAAGCGGGTCGATGGCCGCAAGCTTCTGCACCTGGTCATGGGTCATCGCATTATGCAGGGCAAGAGCCAGACTGATACCGAACAGGTCAAGATTACCCAGCACTTCAGAAGAGAAAGGTTCTGTAGAGGCAAGCACCAATGCGCCCATAGGCAACTGTTTGTAGACGATGGGCTCTACAACTATCTGGTTGGGGCGGAAGGAGGTCATCACGCCTTCAAGCATGACATCCTCCGGCACATTGATGATATTGCGGTTGAGCGTCTGCATGGTGTCGAGGATCAAAGGATTTGAACTCAGCGAGCTTGATTTGCTAAGCCCTACGGTATGATAGACCCGCAGCTCCCCTCCCTCTTCGATGAGGATGGCCCCAGAGGGGCATCCTATCATCTCCATCAGGCTTATGAGGGCACTACGACAGAGCTGGTCTGTCTCCAAGTGTGTGGTAAGCAGCTGTGTATAGGTTCTGATATCCATCTCGATCTGGATAGATTTGGCTAGTGTATCGACAAGGTTGTTGAAGGCTCTACTGCTGGTCCCGATAGCGTCCTGGGAATCGACTGGGATGTGGCAGTTGGCCGGAGTGCAGCCCATGGCCTGGGCTTTGCCTGCAATGGACTTGAGGTGGTTCTCAATATCCTTCATATGTTTTGCCAATAGGTTCAGACGGTCACCGACAATACGGTGGGCCAACAAGATATTTACCGCCCCTACAAATAGGCCTGCAAGCATGCAGACTGCAAAGAACCACCAGGACATGGCCATAGATGCCTCCATGCCCAGAAGCAGCATGAAAAATGGGAAGACAAGCCCTACTAGAATGCCAAAGCCCATCATCCAGATAGCAAGGTCAGTAAAGACTCGTTTAGTGATTCGTATCATATGTTGTACCCCTTGGGAGAAATAGAAGACCATTTCTGAGAAAGGTCATGTAATGCAGAAAGAACGTATGACAAATGATACAAGTAATTAGGTTATCTTGAAAGCTAAATATAGTAAAACAGGAGGGAAAATTAGCCTAAACCATAAACCAAGGCATATCCCATACCCACCAAGGCCCCAACCACCAACAGGACGATAGGACCGACCTTAATCTTTTTACTGTTTAGAACTATAAAAGCAAGCACAAAAACAATGATGGCAAAAACATCCAACGTCTCCAGGCCCAACGTGACAGATCCTATGGCAAGTTGCAAAAGCGAAAGGCCGGCAGTGAAGATAGCAGCCACCACTACAGGGCGCACATTTTCCAGAATGTTCTTCATCAGGGTCTGCTTGCTATATTTCTCATACAGCTTGGCAAGAATAATCATTATGATGCAGGAAGGCAGTACGTTTCCCAATGTTGCTGCAACAACGCCGCTTAGACCAGCGACCTTCATACCCACAAAGGTGGCGCTGTTGATAGCGATGGGGCCTGGGGTCATCTCAGCGATAGTTACCAAGTCGCCGAACTCAGCGAGGGTAAGCCATCCCTTGATATCGACACTCTGGGCTTGGATAAGCGGCATTGCCGCATAGCCTCCCCCAATGCTGAACAGTCCGACTTGGAAGAAACTGATAAAGAGTTGCAAGAGTATATTCATCAGAGACCTGCCTTTTTCAGTCCGACAAGACTCACTATGACGGCTACTGCTACGCAGATGAGCATGACCAGCATGATATTAACCTTAAAGAAATACAGGGCGGCAAAAGCCAGGACAAACATGGCGATGGGAATGATCTTCTTCCTGCCCAATACCGGCTTGAGCAAAGCCCAGGTCACCTGCAGTACGATGGCAGCCACAACGGGGCGCATGCCATGGAAGGCTGCCCCTATCCAGAGGTTGGACTTCACAGCTTCGTACCCAAGGCTTACCAGAGTTAGGATGATCATAGGGGGAAGGATGGTACCAAGGCCTGCTATAAGGGCTCCTGGAATATTTGCCAGATGATAGCCCACCATCAGCGACCCGTTAAGGGCGATGGGGCCGGGGGATGACTGGGCGATGGTCACAAAGTCCACCATCTC
>CAXYZP010000351.1:0-2175 GCA_964293175.1 uncultured Sphaerochaeta sp. | reverse complement strand
CGGCAAAGAAACCGCTGATCACCATCCACAGTGCATCAAAGCACAAAAGTATGAGCATTCGCCTTATGCGTTTTGTTGCAATACTTGCCACTATCACCTCGATACATTGTTTGTTGATATTATTAAGATACAACTTCCCCAACCCAGATTACTCTGTAAACAAGGGAAATTAAAAAACTTTTTACCAGGACGAACCTACAGCAAAAAGATTAGGACCTAAGCGAACCAGTTCTGATATAAGAACCATATGGATTCTGTCCTACTAAGTAAAGCTAGCATATCACCCTTCAAACCGTGTGTAAACTGGTAAAATGCAACTTTCCCCAACAATGAGTAGGATATAATGACTACAAGCATGAAATTCCTATCAAATAGCACGTACTTTGAGTTTTTTCTACCGCCTTCTGTCACATCTATTTGTCAGAGCCAACAAATTCCACCGGCATACTTACCTTACGAACTTCATTGGCAAACTCAAATGCGACCAAAACCCTGGAACTTCTTCTGTCGACCCTCATGATCGTACCATGCAGGTCCATCAGGGGACCTTCAAGTACCTTGATAGGCTCCCCTTCCTTAAACTCAGCCTTGCTTGGCTTGATAATACCCTTGTTGCCCATGATCCAGGCAGCATACTGCAAGTCTGCTCCCTGCAAGGCAACAGTCTTGTCGAGGTTACGCAAAAATCCGTAACACCCCGGGATTCCCTTTACAGGGTATGTATACTCTTGCAGATCAACTTCAGAGGAAACCATCAGGTAACCCGGAAGGATGGGCTGGTCTGTGACCAGCTTCTTACCCTTCCGTCGTTCAAACATCTTTCGCATAGGATAGAAGACCTTCACATCGTTAAGGTCACCTAGCTCCCTGGTAAAATACTTGTTCAGGTGGGCCCGTACTTTGGCCTCACCACCTGTCCTGCATGCAATACAATAATACTTCATTGTCGCTCATAGTATCTGTTTGACGCGAAAGTGTCACTACAAGGAAAAGGCTTCCTCTAGCGCACCCCTCATACCTTCCCTGTCTGGATCCTTGTCAGTCCATTGCTTGATGCCAAGGATGCCCTGGTTCACCAGCATACCCAACCCATCGACAAGAGTGCAACCAGCCTCTTGTGCTCGTTGTAAAAACAGTGTTTGGACGGGATTGAATACGACATCACAAGCGATAAGGGGAGCATTCCCTTGTGTTGATCGTGGCCCAAAGGCAACATCAACACAAGCAAGAGGAGAAAACAGTCCCACTGATGTGGCTTGGACAACCACATCAGCATCACTGGGTATGAGGTAGGTGCCCACCCAGCGATCGACAGAGAGGACGGTGGAAGATATACCAGACAGCCTCTTAGCCAGAGTACGTGATCGCTCTTCTGTCCGATTGACCAACACCACCTCCCTAGCCTTAGCCAGGACAAGCTCGACTGCGATGGCCGAGGCTGCCCCTCCGGATCCTAGGATGACAATTTTTTTGTTTTTCACTGAGAGGTTTCGCTGGGTCAGCGACTGTAAGAACCCCTTTCCGTCTGTGTTGTCCCCATAGTAGGTGCCATCACTCTTGCGGGTAATACAGTTCACTGCCTTGCAAAGTAGGGCAGACTCACTGAGGTCATCAAGAAAAGGTAATACTGTCTGCTTATGGGGGGCGGTCACATTGCCTCCGGCAAAGCCCAGGGCTCGTAAGCCCCACAAGGCAGGGCCCAGGTCTTCCTTGGTGACCCTACTGGTCAGATACCTGCCGGGGAAACCCATAGACTTGAAAGCATACTCGACCATATGCTCGGTGGGATTACCCACCACCGGATCTCCGATACAGAAGAACAACGGGGACAAAGGACCTTTCATGAGAGCGTGTAATGCATTGTCTGTTTTCATAGCCAACCATCCTTGTTGTATACCGAAAGAGTACTACAGGGTATCAAATATGTACAGAAAAAGACCTTATATGCCATAAAATTACCATCAAACCGTGATTTTTCTTGTGACCAGCCTCTTATAGCAGTACCATACATACATCATACACACAGGATCCTACTACCCATGCTGCTCGACATCCACTTCCTACTTTTACAGGAAACTCAGCAGCCAGCATCTTTGTGTATAGAGGAAAATACGTATGAAAGAACTAGCACCCTTTCTGGAACCTAGCAGTCTTTTAGACTATACCCATCCCGTA
>CAXYZP010000350.1:0-2179 GCA_964293175.1 uncultured Sphaerochaeta sp. | reverse complement strand
TCAAGGTAAACCCCAAAACAATCCTCTTGGAACCCATGGCTAAGAATACACTTCCCGCCATCTACTATGGCGTGAAGGAGATTCAGAAAGAGGGCGATGATGTAGTTGCAGTCTTTCCCAGTGACCACCTTATCCGTGATCCTGAATCTTTTACTTCCCAGATAGAGAAAGCAATATCTCAAACAGAAAAAAACATTATTACTTTTGGTATAACACCTACTTCCCCAGAGACAGCCTATGGCTATATCAAACAGGGAAAGAGCCTTTCTGACGGGGCTTTCATGGTGGATGAGTTCAAGGAAAAACCCAACTTGGCACTTGCTGAGGAGTACGTTCAAAGTGGTTATCTCTGGAACAGCGGCATGTTCATGTTCCACACTGACCTGTTCAGTGAACAGGTACGTCTTCATGCCCCTGAGGTATATGAAGCTTTTGCTTCAGGTACCACAGAGGAATCTTTTCAGAAGACCCCCCGTATATCCATCGACTATGGGGTGTTGGAGAAGACAGACTGTATAGCAGTTCTTCCCTTGAAGATAGAGTGGAATGACTTGGGGAGCTTTACCGCCTTCGACGGTGAGTACGACCAATACAAGGACGAGCATGGAAACATCAGTTTCCATGAGGACCTCTTTATAGATTCCTCTAATAACCTCGTCTATTCCGACAAACAAAAAGTAACAGCCGTTATTGGCTTGGATAACATTATTATCGTGGACCAGCCTGATGCCTTGCTCGTTTGTTCCAAAGATGCAGCCCAGGACGTCAAACTAGTTGTCGACCATCTGAAGAAGCTTGGCGACAAGCGTTCGGAAAACTCGACTGTTGAGCATTTCACCTGGGGGACACGGAAAACACTATCTTCTAATCCTGCATGGATATTTCAACAGTTCATTATCGATAACCCTTTTGCCTTGGCATATGAAAAACGTGATGATTGTTTTGAGCAATGGACAGTAGTACAAGGTTCTGTATCCTTGCATGGAAAGGACACTTTTTCCCTATACAAAGCGGGGGAGTGCTTTAGTCTTGATCAGAAGGATATATGGAATCTTGATTGTACTGATTCTGAGACAGAGCTCTTAGTCCTACGAATGAATTCTCGAGCAGTTAGTCTACAGAGCAAGGAAACACGATGAGCAAGAAAATACAGGTAGCCTGTGATGTTCAGCCAATGATCGAACCCAAGAAGACAGGGATCGGTTGGGTTGCCAATGAATTGTTTAGGCAATTGCAGAAGAACGAAGAGTTCGCCCTTACCGCTCAAGCCTTCACTTGGAATGAAGACCTTCGCTCCGAGATGGCAACACTAGCAGCTTCAGGAGCTACTGCCGAACCCTGTAATTGGTTCCATGTACGCCTGTATAAGATAATCTGGCCCTTCATTCCTCTTTCGTATCGGCTTTTCTTTCGTTCCAAGCCAGAGGTGCAGATATTTTTCAATAACTACCTTCCTCCAGGTACTGCAGGCAAGACCCTTCTTATGGTGCATGATATGGCAGTGTTCGCCTATCCCGATACCTTAAGCTGGAGGACCAAGTATATGCTTGGTATGACGCTTAAGAAATCCACCAAGCGAGCAGACCATCTTTTGACAGTCTCTGAGTTCAGCAAGAGCGAGATGGTATCCTACCTTAAGCTCGATCCTGAGAGGATAACCGTAGTTCCCAATGGAGTGGATTTCTCTAGGTTTCATACTGAATACAGTAAGGAAAAGATTGCCTCTGTTGCACAGAGTTTTGGCCTTACGGGAGACTACTTTCTGTATTTGGGAACCTTGGAGCCAAGAAAGAACATACCTCGTCTTATTGAGGCCTACGCGCTCCTACAAAAGAAGTTGGAGAAGGTCCCTAAGCTTGTCCTTGCCGGAAGGAAAGGATGGCTCTACGAGACTATATTTGAGCGTGTTAAGGAACTGGGCCTGGAGAAGGATGTAATCTTTGCCGGGTATGTATCCAATGAGGATACACCCCCTCTGATGGCGGGAGCCAAAGCCTTTGTCTTTCCTTCCTTGTATGAAGGATTTGGCATGCCTCCTTTGGAAGCAATGGCATGTGGCACTCCAGTTATCGTAGCCAACACCGCTTCCTTGCCGGAAGTTGTAGGGGAGTGCGGTCTCTATGTCGACCCTTTCGACATAGAGAGTATGGTAGGGGCTATGGAGCGTATTGTACTGGAT
>CAXYZP010000349.1:0-2182 GCA_964293175.1 uncultured Sphaerochaeta sp. | reverse complement strand
ATCATGATAGAGAGGATAGTGCTGTCAGTTTCAAGCATTCCTTCACTTGCAATCCTACCGACTCCTCCAATGGTATTCTCAAGGGTATCCTTGACTATACCTTCGCCAGAATTGAAACTTTGGTTTTCTGAAGAAAGATGATGTGCCATAATCGCAGCATCAACAGAACTTGCTATCTTAGCCGCACAAGAGGGCTTCGCTCCATCACAGAGGATACCTGAAACATTCGCTAGAGTGTTTGTCATAGTCTCTTCAATCTGCTGGAATGAACCGTTATGCATCCAGGTAATGGCTGCCCCTGCACCACAAGCTGCACTTACAGCACCACAATAGGCTGACATCCTACCAATCTTTGTTTTCTGATGGATCGCACAAAGATTACTGATCACCAGGGCACGAATCAGGGTCTCATGATCTTTCCCCAACTCTTTTGCATACTCAATTACAGGAAGGGAAGCAGTTATCCCCTGATTACCACTGCCACTGTTGATGACGACTGGTAACACACAACCACTCATCCTAGCATCACTGCCGGCAGCCGCTGCCGCTTTGGCCCGTATATGTATGTCATTTCCATAATGTTTAATCAGATTGCTTCCAACATTTACTCCCCAATGATGGGACAGCCCTTCCCTACTGATGGCTGAATTACATGCTATCTGGTTATCAATAATAGGGGCCACCCTCTCCAAAGGAACTGTTTCAGCAAAGTCCACTATCTGCTGTATGGTTAAAGTACTTCTGTCGGTCAAAGCACCTGAGCTGTCATGTTCATTATAAGGAGCTGAAAAAAGAAGTTCACCATCCCTCTCAATTCGCACAATGTAGGTATGTTGGTGGATTATCTCTACCAATGCCCGATGATTATTCCCTTCTCCGGTGATAATCAGATGAAGCTTTGCAGGAGAACGAAGCAACTCCAAGCGGAAAGACAATCTTTCCTGATACTGTTTGGCTTCTTCAATACCCTCTGGAGTAACATCTTCCAACACCTCTAGGTTCTTATTCGATTCCCCTGCTATAACCCCAATGGCGATGGCGGCTTGTATTCCTTTTTGTTCTCCACTATTAGGAACGATCACGCCTTTCGCATTTTTTATGATATTGCCACTAGCCTGGACAACAATACTTTCGGGAATACAACCAAGGACCTCTCTGAGTTTTGCCGCACCTAAGGCGAGACTGATGGGTTCAGTGCAACCCAATGCGGGAACAAGCTCTTCTCGTAATATCTGTACATAGGTTTCTGTAATCAGTGTGGATACCACCTGTAATCTCCTCATTATTATCATTTCACGAGCTTTGAAACGTATCTTCCAAATCCCTGTTTGCCAGACAATCAACAACTATCTGATGCTGATATCATCAGCACATATTCGATACAAGCATCGCAGCTCCTCTTGAACAATATTTCAAGACCGAAGCAAAGATACAAAACATCAATATATCATCTGTAAACCTACAAAGCAACAAATGCAAACCGCTAAAATGGAAACTAAAAACACAAACAAGCTTGCAACCTATCCTGTATTGTATCCAAAAAAATATACCCCAACCCAAAAAGGGCAAGGGCATGTTTTCTACTGTATTTGTAACGGAATCCTACGTTTCCACCTGCTCCACGAATGCATCCCAAAGGGGCTCACGGGGAGGTCTGGCTACTATGGAGATCTCTTCCTTCTTCACCGGATGGATAAAACTTATCGAACGAGCATGGAGGCATATGCCACCATCAGGGTTGGAACGGGGAGAGCCGTACTTCAAGTCTCCCTTGATATGTAGCCCTATTGCAGAGAGCTGTGCCCGGATCTGGTGATGACGTCCGGTATGTAGCTCGACTTGGAGCAGATGATAGTTCTTTGAAGAGGAAATTACCTTGTAGTCTAGTTTGGCTACCTTGCTTCCCGTACGTTCGATCGGGTTTGCAATGCTCTTGTTCTGCTTGGTATTTCTTACCATATGATGGATAAGGGTCCCCTCCAACTGAGCGGGAAGAGTATCAACAACAGCCCAGTAGATTTTCTTGACTGAACTACCCCTGAACAACTCATTGAGCCTGACAAGGGCCTTCTCTGTCTTAGCATAGACCACAACCCCACTGGTAGGACGGTCAAGTCTATGGGGAATACCCAAGTAGACATTCCCTTCTTTATTATAGGTCACTTTCAGATACCTTTTCACG
>CAXYZP010000348.1:0-2211 GCA_964293175.1 uncultured Sphaerochaeta sp. | reverse complement strand
TCTTCTTTCTTGACTTGATAGGATAGTGAGTATATAGTCAGAAGCAACGAAAACGTATTAAGGAGTCAAGAGTATGGCTTACAAAATCACTGACGCGTGCGTAGCATGCGGAACTTGTTTACCAGAGTGCCCAACGGACGCTATCTCCGAAGGCGACATCTATGTAATTGATGCAGATCTCTGCATTGATTGCGGCACCTGCGCCGATGTCTGCCCAACCGCAGCTATCATCCAGGAGTAAAAGACCACTTTTGGTTAAGAGGCAGCAAATATAGCTGTCTCTTTTTTTTTCTCCTATAAGGAATCACCTCATGAACACCGACTTACCCACACTGGGCGCCCCTGTCATGATAGTGGGGTTGCTCGCAGGATTTTTCCTCTGTTTTTATGGCAATGTAGCTAAGAAATACCTCGTTCCCCTACGCAGTGTACTCTCTGGAGCTCTGGTTAGTCTTGCCTTGGTATTTCTAATCATGGAAAAAAAGGGCCTCATTGTTGCTTTGCAATCAAAAAACGCTATTCCGGCCCTATGGGCTCTTCTCATCAGTGGGGAACACTACCTCTTCAGCATCATAGCAATGGCCAGCATTGCAATTGGCGGCTTACTCTTGTTTGCCCTTTCCCGAAAGGGAGGACCTGTCACTGCTAAAATAGTAGCCATCTTTACTGCTCTCAGCATGTCATTGATCATCTTTTTACTCCTCTTGGAATTCTTACCCCTTAGTTTGAGCCTGGTATTCGCAGCAATCCTGATGATCTTAATCGTCATATTCTGCATGCGTGACTTCGCCTCCTACATGGCCTTCGAAAATGCCATCGGAGGGGCACTGCTTGTCAGCTATCTGCTCAAAAGATTCTGGTATCTCGATCTTTGGATCTTCCTTCTTTGGGTCGCCATTCTCTCTGTGGCAGGTATCTTTAGCCAACTGCGTAGCCTAAAAAAGAATAAGGCAAAGAGCGAGATGATCGATGAATAATGATTCACTCCTTCTTGGAACAGAACTTTCGGTTACAGAGCTTACCACCCTCATCAAGCGGACCCTTGAAGAGGGTTTCTACGGCTTGAGGGTAAGTGGAGAAATTTCAAATTTCCGTCCAGCCTCCAGCGGCCACTGGTTCTTTACCCTCAAGGACAGCACATCAGCCCTTTCAGCCATCATGTTCAAAAGCACCGCCTGGAGAGTAAACTTCAAGCCCCAGGAGGGCGACAAGGTGGTGGTAACCGGCTCCCTCGATGTCTATGCAGCGAGGGGTACCTACCAGCTTAAATGCGACACCATGGAAAAAAGTGGCACCGGGGATATACTTGCCATGCTGGAAAAACGCAAACGCGAGTATGATGAGCTCGGGTATTTTACCTCTGAGCGCAAGAAAAAAATCCCTGTCAAACCCCAACGTGTAGGAGTCGTCACCAGCGCAACCAGCGCTGCCTTGCAAGACATTCTACAAATTTTAGGCCGACGTGCCCCTTCTCTGGATATCCTCGTCCTTCCAGCCACAGTGCAGGGCACCAGTGCAGCCTCTACTATCGCCAACAGGATACGGCAGGCAAACCTCCTGTTATTATGTGATGTGCTTATCGTAGGACGGGGAGGCGGTTCCCTGGAAGACCTCTTGCCCTTCAGCGAGGATGCGGTCATCCAGGCGATATACGAGTCTGAAATACCTGTCATCAGTGCAGTGGGCCATGAGATAGACTGGGCCCTCTCTGATTTTGTAGCTGACTTGCGTGCCCCTACCCCCTCTGCTGCCGCAGAGCTGGTAAGCCAGGGAATTCTGGACCTGCGCCAGCGTGTTGAAAGTCTCAACCTTGCCATACACAAGGCGATGGCGCACCGCTTGCAACTGCTTGAGCATCGCATCCCAAGTACCGTCGCCATGCAAAGAAGCATGACCCATCTTTTGGAGAAGCGTGAATACCTCTTGGCCAATGCAAGCCAAAACATGAACTTGGCCTATAGGGACAAGCTTGAAAAAAGTAAGCAGAGGCTTCTTCTGGCAACCAGAGAGTTGCAAGCCCTCTCTCCCCTTGCTATACTGGCGCGAGGCTACACGCTCGTCTTTGATTCAGAGGGAAAAGCCCTTCACAACAGAGAAGAAGCCAAGGTCGGGGAACATATCAAACTGACATTCATCGATGGAAGCCGTAAGGCCCTCATAGAAGAGTAGATCATGAGTTTTGAAACGGATGTATCCAGAATCGAGGAAATT
>CAXYZP010000347.1:0-2227 GCA_964293175.1 uncultured Sphaerochaeta sp. | reverse complement strand
CAACCCCATCCTCACGAAGGTAGCGCATGTTAACAATCTTTTCAGTATATTCCTTCCAGCAGTTAGAGCTAAGGTCCTTTGTGGTCATGCCTTGCTCGCAAGGAAACACATAATGTTCAACACTCATGCTTTTCCCATTTCTGCACCAGCCTTTTACCTCTGTCTCCAGGCGGTTTTCCTGAACGTCTGTTCCGCTAGTGAGAAATAGTACGTCCTTTGGGAACGTGCCTGATGTGCTGTATCTATAATAGGCGTATTCTCTATGGTTGGCCCAACTCATCATTTTTTCATGGTCAGGTCTTGAAGCTACCACTTCATACGGGATTGCCAGGATATTATTGTAGAAGCTGGTGATAGCCTCATAACTGCCGTTGTGTTCCTTGGTCTTGGCTTTAAGATATGTTTCGATCATATCTATCCAAGAGGTCATTGGGCCATAGTATGCAGGTATCCAAAAGCCTCTCCATGTGGGATTAACATCTTTTTCTGCTGTAGGAAGGCATTTCGCTTCCCTTACAAGCTCATCCCTCTGGTATTCCTCTATCCTGCCTTTGCACTTCTGGCACTCATACCATACTTCAGAACATCTTTCTCCGTTGCTAATGTATTTGAATTGTAACCACTCAAATTCAATCAGTTCTCCACAATGAGGGCATGTGACAAAAAAGTGCTCATTTGTGGTATCGGATAGCAATGCCATAATAGGGGATTCGTTGTTTGTCGGGGTGGAGGAAAAGGCAATCTTCTCACGACCGCTATAGTTTTTTACACGCTGGGAAAGCAGGTCAAACCCTGTGCCTTGGTTCTCAATGTTACGGTTCCACTCATCGTACTCGTCACCGCTGACAAACTGGGCAGGAGTAGACTTCAGGGAAGCACTAGCTTCACCTGACGCCCTGTTTAGGAAGCCGCCAAGGAACTCTATCTGGTCAAGTGTCATTCCTTTCGACCCACGGTTGCTAGAGCCTACACAGGCTTTTATAGAAGGGTTCGCTTCAATTAGGTTCATGATACGAGTCTTGAAAAACTTCTTCCCTTCCTTGTCATTCGGGAACCCAAAAATCATGGGGGCTGGTGAATGTTCAATGTAGAACATAAAGGCCATCTGCAAGGTAGTGGATTTTCCCATCTGTGTGCCCATTACAATAATTACGACTCTTGCAGGGTCGGTGGGTGACAGGGCCTCAAGTATAGGGCGAACATAAGGAGTTCTGCTAATGTCGTAATATCCAGGAAAAGGGTTGGGCGGTGGTAGGTAGATATGCCCGTCCGCATATTCTGCGATGGTCATTATGGGTGGTGGCTGAAGCATCTTCGCAAAATCATCATACAGCTCAATGCGTCTCTCATTGGTCAAGACTTTCTTGATGGAGGGTTTTTTTGATTTGAGACGATTTTTCTTTGGTGGCTTGGCTTTTGGGTTTGTTTTAACCTTGCTTTTCTTAGCTGTTTTTTTCGACAATTTTGTCTAGCTCCGCTTCCTTTCCTTTGTCGTTTCGTGCAATAGCCTTTAGTACATGATTCGATTCTTTTGCGGCAATATTTAGTATCCTAGTTTCAAGTGGTGCCAGCTTGATAGGATCGATATCAATCCCTTCCTCTTTGAGCCATTGTTGCACTAGGCCTATCATCGACTTTGCTGTCCTCTGAGGCCATGAGAGCACTGCCGACTTGAGGGCGTTAAGGATTGCCCCGAACGATGCCATAATGTCCTGTCTCTCGAAAAGCTGTCCAGCCTCTTTCTGGGCACGCATGTGCTGTCGCTCTGCTTTGGCTTCAGCTTCTTTAAGCACCGCTGCGCTGAGGCGGTCTGTCTTGGATACTTTGGGTGCGGTAACAGGCTTGTCAATATCATCCTCGTCAAGATCACCATCTACGTCCTCAACATCTGGGACATCCCCCACGTCAGGTAAGCCTTTGAGAAGTGGCTTGTTGTTTGCCCTGCCACCCCGACCTTTGAGCGTATCAGTCCTTCCGGCTTCCCAATCTATTCTGGCCTGCTTCCAATCTATTCTACCTGTTCTGGTTGCATGTATTCGCCCCCTCTGAAGGGCACGGGTCACTTGCGAAGGGTGTACATCAATAAGACGGGCAAACTCTGCCTTGGATATGTATTTCTGTATTGGGTCAGCCATAGAGTTCCTCCACGCAAATAGAGGGGGATGTTTCAAGGTCGCCTTCCTGCGCTACCCAAAACTCCCCAATGTCATCATCTTCTTTTTCTTGT
>CAXYZP010000346.1:0-2227 GCA_964293175.1 uncultured Sphaerochaeta sp. | reverse complement strand
TGTCTTGGTTTTCTTGAAGGTGGATGAGACTATCCCGCAGGAGACAAGATTTATCTCGTCGCTGTTGGTTACGGCAATGAATGCCTCGGCGTTCTCACACCCCGCTTCAATGAGCTTGTCTATGTCTGTTCCGTTTCCTAGAATTCCCAAGCAGTCGAGTTTCGCAACGGCAGTTGCAACACGCTCGTGAGAGTTGTCGATTATCACCACATCCTTATGCTCTTCAATAAGATGTTTGGCGAGACCGAGACCTCTTCTTCCTGCTCCCAGGATTACAATTTTCTTGCTCGTATGCAGACTCCTTACATCCCGCCCCTTGTCCTGGTTCCAAAAAGAACCCACAGGACAAATGTGCGTGTCATTGCAAAAAACAAGCATATCAGAAAGGAATGATTTGCGAAAGGTGGGAAGGATGTAAAACATATGGGCTTTCGCTGTTTTGAGTGGGTAGCATCCCAAACTGATGGAATCATCTGAAAGAGTTGTGCTACAGTTTACCTATCTTTTTGAACCAAGAGAGGTAGACACTATGAACGGTTTTTCTCAGAATGATATCTTTACACAAGCACTTGGATTAGCTGAACCCTGGTTTGTTTCACAAGTGGAATTCCAGCCTTCTGAGAAGGACCCTGCCAAGCTTGAGGTCCATATAACCTTGGATTATCAGGAGGGAAGCAAGTTCCCTTGCCCGAAATGTGGCGATCCATGCACAGTCTACGATTCCAACCAAAAGGAATGGAGACACCTCAACTTCTTCCAGTACCGTTGCTATATCCATGCAAGGGTTCCCAGGATCACATGTGAGGACCATAAGGTCAGGCTTGTCGATGTCCCTTGGGCAAAGCCGGGAAGTGGCTTCACCCTCCTGATGGAGGCTGTATTGCTTGCCATGCTGAGGCAGATGCCTGTATTGCAGGTGGCAAAGCAGGTCGGCGAGCATGATACCCGGCTATGGCGCCTAGTGAAGGGATATGTCACCGAAGCCCTGGCCTCCCAGGACTTCAGTGACGTCGATGCCATTGGTGTCGATGAGTACTCCCATAAGGGTCACAATTATATAACCGTCTTTCTTGCCCACCCTACAAAGAAGGGTTCCAAGGCAAGGGTATTGTTTACCGTGGAAGGAAAAGACAAGGCAACAGTCACCCGGTTCATTGGGGAGTTCCAGGCCAAGGGTGGCAAGCCGGATGAAGTGAAGGACATTACCTGTGATTTGGCCCACGGCTATCGTAATGCAATGGGTGAAGCCTTTGCTAAGGCAACCACTACGGTGGACCGGTTTCATGTGATGAAAATGGCTGGTGATGCGGTGGACCAGATAAGGCGAAGGGAGAACCGTTCGAGGGACAGAAAGAAAAGCAAGGCGCTGAACAAGACGAGATTCCTGTGGCTGAAGAACAGGGAGAACCTTACCGATGACCAGCAGAAACAGCTTGACCTGTTGTTGGAAACCGATTATCTGGATACCGTCACTGCCTATAATTTCCGTCTGAAGCTGCAGGATGTCTACGGGAGTGTAGACTATGACACCGCTGTGGAAGCCTATGAAGAGCTGTGCTTGCAATTGTGCAACAGCAATATCAATGAAATGAAGAAACTGGGGAAATCTCTGACTCGCAATGCGATTGAAATCCTAAACTACTTCGATTCAAGAAAGACCAATGCATTGCTGGAAGGGTTCAATTCCGTCATAGGCCTGATAAAACGCAAGGCTAGAGGCTTTAGGAACATGGAGAATTTCATGGCTATGATCTATTTCGTCTGTGGTGAATTGGAATTGCCAAAAGCTACCATCATGTAGCCCTACCCACACGATTCAGCGAATAGCCAGTATTTGCAATATTTCTGCTCTTTTAGAGTGCCTGTACTAACAGTACAAGTTAGTCAAGTAAAAGAGAGTTTTGCAATTGCCTCTCACATATGAAGAAAGCTATGGTGTTTTTGGTAATTCTCAGTTTGGTCTTTACTGCTGCTTTTGCAGAAGGATCAAGTGAGAAAGCTCCAGCCAATCAGAAATTGGTTGTAGGATTTGCCCAGATTGGGCAAGAATCAGGATGGAGAGGGGCCGAGACCACATCCATTACCTTTTATGCAGCCCAGAATCTCGATACTATTCAATTGCATTTTGCTGATGCACAGCAGAAACAAGAGAACCAGATCAAGGCAGTTCGCTCCTTCATCCAGATGGGTGTTGACGTAATTGGTCTTGCTCCAGTTGTTGAAACAG
>CAXYZP010000345.1:0-2243 GCA_964293175.1 uncultured Sphaerochaeta sp. | reverse complement strand
TGACGATGGTAGGTACCGGGTAGGAACTCCACAAAATCCACATCGGCAAATCTTCTTTGGTCATTTTTGATTGTTACTCGGTTGTGACCCGCTGAAATTAATCGCTTAGCTTAAGAAAATTAGCATAATCAAGCAAGTTCTTTTAACGTATTGAGGAGTGTTTCATGAGAATAGCTGTTGCAGGAACAGGGTATGTCGGCCTGTCCAATTCCGTGTTGTTGAGCCAACACAACCAGGTGGTCGCTGTTGACCTTATCCAAGCCAAGGTTGATATGATCACCCGCCGTGTGTCACCAATAGTCGATGCAGAGATTAGCGAATACCTCGCCCATCATGATCTTAGCTTGAAGGCAACCACCAATGGGGATGATGCTTATAGAGATGCCGACTTTGTCATTATCAGCACCCCGACCAACTATGACCCTGACAAGAACTTTTTTGATACCTCCTCAGTCGAGGCAGTAATCCAGCAGGTGATGGCAGTCAATCCATCCGCCATCATGGTGATCAAATCCACTGTTCCTGTTGGGTTCACTGTTTCCGTAAGAGAGAAATATAGATCGAACAACATACTATTCAGCCCGGAGTTTCTTCGTGAGGGGCAAGCCTTGAGGGACAACCTCTATCCTTCTCGGATTATCGTCGGCTGTCCATTAGATGATGCCAGACTGAAGGAAGCAGCAGAAACGTTTGCTTCTCTGTTGGCAGAAGGTGCCATCAAGGAAGATGTGCCCACCCTGGTCATGAACCTCACCGAAGCTGAGGCAGTCAAGCTTTTTGCCAATACCTACCTTGCCTTACGGGTATCCTTCTTCAACGAGCTCGATACCTACTCCGAGATTAGAGAACTCGATGCTAAATCAATCATAGAAGGAATTGGGCTTGACCCACGTATCGGCAGCCATTACAACAACCCTTCCTTTGGCTATGGTGGTTACTGCCTTCCCAAGGATACCAAGCAGCTGCTTGCCCATTACGAACAGGTTCCCCAGAACATCATGACTGCGATTATTGATGCCAACAGGACCCGCAAGGATTTTATTGCGGACAGGGTCCTAGAGAAGGCTGGCTTTAAGTGGAACAACGCCAGCAGCATTGTAGTGGGTATCTACCGCCTGACCATGAAGGCAGGTTCGGACAACTTCCGCCAGTCCTCAATACAGGGTGTCATGAAACGCATCAAGGCCAAAGGTATCAAGGTGGTGGTGTATGAACCCACCTTCGCTGAGGATGAGTTCTATGGCAGCAAGGTCTACAAAGAACTGGATGGATTCAAACAGGTGTGCAACGTCATAGTCGCCAACAGGTACGCCGAGGAGCTTAAGGATGTGTGGACCAAGGTGTATACGCGGGATTTGTATGAGAGGGATTGATCATGGGATTGAATAACACGCATACACTACAAAGCGGCACGGTGGTCTTGGTCACCGGAGCTGCTGGATTCATTGGGTTCCATGTTTCCAAGGCTCTGTTGGAAAAAGGTTGCATTGTGATCGGCTATGACAACTGCAACGACTATTACGATGTGTCCTTAAAAGAGGATAGGCTGAAAGTACTTTCTGCGTATCCTGACTTCTCATTTCAAAAGGGCGACCTTGCTGATAAAGAAACACTCGATGGTGTATTCACCAAATACGAACCAAAGATTGTATTGCACCTTGCTGCCCAAGCAGGAGTGCGCTACTCCATAGACAATCCCTATGCTTATATGCAATCGAACCTCCTGGGGTTCCTTAATATCCTCGAAGCCTGTCGAAACTTCAGCGTGGAGCATCTTGTCTACGCTTCCTCTTCCTCAGTCTATGGGATGAATGAAAAGGTGCCGTTTAGCACTTCAGATACTGTCGACTCTCCAGTGTCACTCTATGCAGCTACCAAGAAGAGCAATGAGCTCATGGCCCATTGCTACACCCATCTCTATGGATTCCCTAGCACAGGGCTACGCTTCTTCACCGTCTATGGTCCTTGGGGCAGACCTGATATGGCGTACTTCTCCTTCACCAACAACATTGTGAAAGGGGAGGCGATCAAGATATTCAATAACGGGGACATGTGGCGGGATTTCACCTACATCGACGATGTGGTAGCAGGTATCCTCAACATTCTTCCTAATCCACCAGTAGCAAATGAGCATGGCGACAGGTACAAGGTCTACAATATCGGCAACAACAAGGCAGAAAGAATTATGGGCTATTTCTCAGCCTTGGAGAAAACCCTGGGGATGACCGCCAAGAAGGGGTTGC
>CAXYZP010000344.1:0-2250 GCA_964293175.1 uncultured Sphaerochaeta sp. | reverse complement strand
ATAACGACACCCCTCAACTTGCCTGTCGTCCTTTTGATAAGGATCGTGACGGCTTTATCATGGGAGAAGGTGCCGGCATGCTGGTTCTGGAGTCCTTGGAGCACGCCCTTGAGCGTGGGGCAACCATCCTCGGAGAGGTTGCAGGGTACAGCATGACGTGTGACGCCTACCACCTGACCGCTCCTAACCCCGAAGGCGATGGGGCAGCACGCGCTATGCGTGAAGCTATAGCAATGGCAGGGGCGAAGCTTGAGGAAGTGGACTATATCAATGCCCACGGCACCTCCACTGCGGCCAACGACTCGATGGAGACCAAGGCTATCAAACAGGTCTTTGGGGAGCATGCCTACAAGCTGAAGGTCTCTTCCACCAAGTCGATGACTTCCCATTTGATAGCGGCGGCAGGTGCTGTCGAGGCTATCATCTGTCTGCTTGCCTTGCGCGACCAGTACTTTCCCTGCACCCTGAACTATACGACACCCGACCCAGACCTCGATCTTGACTATGTACCGAACAAGGGTATGGATGGTACTATTCGCTATGCAGTCAGCAACTCTTTAGGATTTGGCGGACACAATGGCGTATTGGTTTTCAAATCCTATACCGAAGCATAAGGAGTAATATTCATGAGTGAAACATTTGAAACCCTAGAAGAATTGCTTCCACATCGCGACCCATTTTTATTTGTCGACGAGCTATTGGAAGCAGATGAGAAGCACACCGTCGGGAGACGGGTATTCAAGGAAGACGACTGGTTCTTCAAAGGCCACTTCCCCCACTACCCTGTAGTGCCCGGAGTCCTGTTGATAGAGACCATGGCACAGTGTGGAGGTGCAGGCCTTTGTCAGGTCGGCATTCTCCCCCATGGAGCATTCTTTGTCCTGGGTACGGTGGACAAAGCAAAATTTCGTGCCCAGGTCCGTCCTGGCGATACTGCCATCATCGAGGTACAGAATACCCGCGTCTCACAGATTATGCTGCGCCAAAGCGGCACCATTACCGTAAATGGGAAAAAGGCTGCTGAAGCAACCTGGATGTGTATAGTCGGTGGTGGGGATGTTGATATTAATGGAACAAAATAAGGGAGTTTCTCTGTGATTATTACTAAAAAGGTTCTGCGAAATGTCTCTTTGACTGCCCACCCTCTTGGGTGCCGCCAGTATGTGCAAGACCAGATCGATTGGGTCACCAAGCATGCAACCAAATCAGACAACACTCTCTACAAAGCTGTCAGGCCAAACTCCTTTCCCAAGCGGGTACTGATTCTTGGCGGCTCGACAGGATATGGACTCTCTTCGCGCATCGTTTCGGCTTTCGCCGGAGGTGCGGACACGCTCAATGTCTCTTTTGAACGCGAACCAAGTGAGACCAAGACGGCAACGCCGGGTTGGTATAATACCACCGCTTTTGAAACAAAAGCGAAAGAGGCGGGCCTGAAGGCTGAGTCCGTCTTTGGCGATGCCTTCTCCAACGAGACAAAAGAGAAAACAGCGAATATGATCAGAGAGACCCTCAAACAGGTGGACCTGGTAATCTACAGCCTTGCCTCCCCTCTTCGTACCGACCCAGTAACAGGGGTGACCTACCGTTCGGTCCTCAAGCCCATAGGGGAAGCGTTTACCGCCCTTTCTGTTGATATGGGAAACCCTGTGGTAAAGAGGGCTACCATTGAGCCAGCTGAAGAAAACCAGGCAGAAGAAACAGTGAAAGTGATGGGAGGAGAGGACTGGAACCTATGGATAGAGTATCTCCTCAAAGAGAACCTACTCGCCACCAATGCCATGACCGTTGCCTACTCCTACATCGGGCCGAAGATTACCTACCCTGTCTACAGGGAAGGTACCATCGGCTTGGCCAAGGAACATCTGGAAGGGAAGGCCAAAGCAATAACCAAAAGCTTGGAGACGATCAACGGTAAGGCATTTGTCTCGGTCAACAAGGCCTTGGTCACCCGAGCCAGTGCGGTAATCCCAGTAGTCCCCCTCTACATGGCCCTGTTATATCAGGTCATGAAGGAGAAGGGCCTTCACGAAGGCTGTACCGAGCAGATATACCGACTCTTCACAGACCGTCTCTATGCTAATGAGACTATCCCTACTGATACAGAAGGAAGGATCCGCCTTGATGACTGGGAGATGCTCGAAGATATCCAATCTGAGGTAGAAAACCGTTGGGAACTGCAACATGAGGGAGAGCCCTTGCAAAAGGGTGATCTTGAGGGTGTCAGGCTGGAGTACGACCAGATCCATG
>CAXYZP010000343.1:0-2264 GCA_964293175.1 uncultured Sphaerochaeta sp. | reverse complement strand
GTCTTATACTAGGTCTGTCTAAAAATTGGTAGTGAGGGATTTCTATGAAAAAAACAGTGCTTGTCGTGCTTCTTTGCCTTCTCTGTTCCTTGTCAATCTTCGCAGGCTATCGCCTTGATCTTTTTGCCATGGATCCGCTTCATGACATATATATGGCAGATAGAAACAGATCAAGCCTGGGGTTCAGCATGGACTATTTGTTCGACGGCCCACTGAGGTGTTTTTGCGCAAAGACTATGACATACCGATGCATTCTACAATCTATGTGGGCGAAACACTCAGCCTATTCCGTAATACCTTTACCTTTGACAATTGGCTCAGCCCCATTTCCTTTGATTTTTCTATCCAGTTTCAGCTGAAGTTTGTGCATGATGTCGAAATTACCGATCTTTTCGGTCAAGACGGCGTCTACTTCTTCGGAGGGACGATGAGCCTTGCAGATATGTTCTCCCTCAGAATAGGCCTCCATCACTACAGCTCCCACTACGGCGATGCGGTGTTCAAAAACCTCAAGCCGGGTGATGTGATAGATCCAAATTACAAGTATATCAGAATGAACAGCTTCGTCGTTGCCTTGTCTGTAGAGCCTGTCGACGGGATCAGGCTCTATGGCGAGTACAGTACCCTGGCATCAGGAGTCACTGCTACCTACAAACCCTACATGTTCAGTCCTTTTTGGTATGATACATACTGTAACACAGGATACCCTGATACATACAATGCGCGCATCATCAATTTTGGCGCTGAATTCTCCTATCCCATCTTCAAGAAACTCGGTAAAACTACAATCGCCTATGATTGCCATATGTATGAAGAGGGGAAAATCAGATATAGAGATGCATCAGGTGAGCTGCAGGATCCTGTGTATGATAAAGACGCACCTTGGGAAGTCGAGCACGGGGTAGTCCTGGCACAAGAGGTCAATGATCTCATGTCCTTGGAAATCGGCTATTTCAATGGAAGGCATCTGCTGAACAACTTCTATTTCCAGAGGTCTTCGTATTTGAGAGTCGGGATGCGAATCGACTTTGATGGATCTGTAACCCTGTACAATTCGACAAACAAACAATAAAAATAGAGGTAAGGGATGAAAAAAACACCTGTGTTGCTTCTTCTTTTGATATTGGGCACATCTTCACTCTTCGCTGGATTTGGGTATAGACTCGACCTGTTGTCTTTCGATCCGCTTTATACAGAATACCAGGCAGATAAGTACAGGACCGGTATGAGTTTCGATTATGCCTATGTGGCCGATGGCTTTCCTGACTATGTCTACCAGGACTGGCGGCAGGCGAATCAAGTAGGTGACGAAAAAAACGAAGCGATGGTTTTCGAGTTGAACCGCAAACTTACACAAGAACCTTTCGTAGGGATCTTGAACATCGGTGAGACGCTGTCGCTCCTTAGGCACACGTTCAGTTTCGATGCCTGGCTCAGCCCCATATCCATTGATTTCTCCACACAGGGCATGATCAGTTTCATTATGGATGGGCAGGTGGCTGATAACATTGGCTTTGATGGTGCCTATTTCTTTGGCACTACCATAAGAGCGGCAGACCGCTTCTCCTTGAGAGCTGGCTTCCACCACTACTGTTCACACTATGGGGATGCTATTCTCAAACGCATCGACAACCATGCAGTTCCAGGAGGGCTGTCAGATCTGGACAAATTCTGGATCACCTATAAGTACGTCAGAATGAACGGCATCGCTATCGGGATCTCTGTAGACCCCGTCACCTGGCTCAGGGTGTATGGTGAATACAATTTTCTGCCCAAGAATATAAAGAGCTGGCGCCCGGTAATCTTCCGACCGAATTGGACAGATCTCACCCCCCACAATAACTACCCTGATGAATATGGGGCTCGTATCATTAACTTCGGCTTCGAGCTTGAATATCCTATTTTCAGGAAATGGGGAAATACCATCTTCGCCTACGACTGCCATCTGTATGAAGAAGGAAAAATCATGTACAGGGACGTACATGGCAAACCAGATCCAAGCAAGACCCCTGTGTACGATCCCGGGGCACCTTGGGAGATGGAACACTCCTTCCTTCTTGCTCAGGAGATCAATGATTCCGTTTCTTTCGAATGTGGATATCGACATGGAAGGTTCCCATCTAATTCTTTCTACTATCAGCGTTCGTCCTATTTCTTCTTAGGTGCAAGATTCAATCCCAATCCAACTGTGAATCTGATCAATACAGAAAAATAAGGTGTAGGCGGGTAAAGCCCGTAAGAAGGGTCTAAACCCATATTACGGG
>CAXYZP010000342.1:0-2272 GCA_964293175.1 uncultured Sphaerochaeta sp. | reverse complement strand
CGCATTAACAGACCCCTAAAGAGTCTGAAATTTGCTGAAGTCCTTGGGGGGTTGCAGGAATTCTCCAAGACCTACCAAGGCCAGCTTTGGTTGGAGGTCATGTTGGTAAAGGGGTATAACGACGATGACCAATCACTGGTGAACTATCTCAAGATGCTCGGGAACCTTCGCTATGACAAGCTGTATGTAAATACCCCAGTTCGTCCCCCAGCCGAGCCCTATGCCCAGGCGGTCGATCACGAAAAGATGGATCATGCGGCAACTTTTCTCTCGGGAATATCCATAGACCTACTGGTGTCCCAGGGATTCCATAGTGAGATCAAGGACGATTATCCTGCGGTTCTCAGCATTATCAAGCGTCATCCCATGAACTAAAAGTATCCCAATTTTTTGTACTATAGAATCTGCTCTAATAGCATAATATTCTTGATAAACCACAAATCTTGCATAGGAGAATCCTTTTCGACCTTGTTTTTTCTCAGTCACAGCCCCGTATGGGGCTATTTTCTTGCATTTTTTTTTGTTTTTTGTTGAAAACAGTATGAATGGATATCCTTAAACTCTTGTTATATAGTACATATTAATATAATATATACCATATTAAAGAGGGTTTTAACAATGGGTGTCTCAGAAAAAATTCGCAGCGTGGACAGGCCAAAGAACACTATCGTTTTAGACAGCGGCAGGGATGGGGTGAACAGATATTCTGTGCGTGAAAGGTTAGGGGTAAAGTACATCAAGGGTGGAAATCCGCAACCGGAGAACGGCAGGGTCATAGGGCATATCATCAATGAGCAGTTCGTTTCGCTCACGGACAGGATGTCGGACTTGCCCGATTGCCTTTCCTATGGGGTGGCGGCCTTTGCAAAGTCCGTCTCAGATGACCTGTTTGAAGACCTTCTTGCTGTATATCCACCGAATGAGGCCGCCATGACCATGGCAAGTGCAATGCTCAAGGTAGCAAGGCCGAAGATAGCAGCCAACAGGTATTCCACACACTACGGGAGGACATTCGTATCCAAATACTATCCTAACGTGGCCATGAGCAAGAATTCCGTAGGTTCGCTCTTCAAGAAGCTCGGGATGGATGGCAAGAAAAGAAAGGCCTTCTATGCATCCAGGATAGCCAGGGTAGCGCCAAACCACCATATAGCCATCGACGGGACACTGAAACAGGATACCAGCACAGTCAATGACCTTTCAGCCTTCTCATACAAGGCCCGGGTGAAAGGGTGCAGGGATGTCTCGGTCATATATGCCTATGTGATAGAGACGATGGAGCCCTTGTGCGCCGAGGTCTTTCCAGGGAACTGCATCGATGCATGTTCCTTTTCCGCCTTCATCAATGACAACGACATCAAGGAAGGTGTACTGGTAGCTGACAAGGGTTTTCCCATAAGTTCCGTTGCAGGGGACCTGAAGGACAGGCCGAACCTCCACTTCATAAGCCCGATAAAAAGGGATGACCGTAGGATCCTTGAGAATGGCATGCTGGGCTTTGATGAAGTGGTCACAGGCACAGACAAGTCTGTCGTGGGAAAGAAAGAGGCGCTGCAGGACGGCACATACCTGTATTCATTCAGGGATTCTTATCGTGCAGGCAAGGAAGAGCGCTCATTCGTCACCAATGCAAAGAAGAAAAAGTCTTTCGACAGTGTAAAATACTTGTCCCACAAGGATACATACGGTCTGATTGTCTTCGTATCGGACCTGGACCTGTCCCTCAGCCAGGTCTACAAGTGCTATGAGGACAGGTGGCTGCTGGAACTCCTCTTCTCACTGTACAAGGGTGAGGAAGGCCTCGACCAGACCAACGTGCAGGGTGATTACTCCCTCATAGGTGCGGAGTTTGTGAACTTCATAGCCACAGTCATGACTTCAAGGATGGTGAGGAAGGCCGGTGATGCGAAACTTCTGGATGTGATGACGTATGGGGATCTGATGGAAGACCTGTCATCCGCATGGAGACAATCCGACTCAACGGAGAATCCGAGGTCGGGGGACAAGAAGTGGGTTCACACCCTGCCCTCCGTATTGGTATTGCTTGAGAAGCTCGGACTTTCCGAACCACTGATAAAGGAATCGAGGAAGGTGGGAAGACCGAAAAAGGCAAAGGCTGGACCAGAAAAAACAAAGCGACCTAGGGGAAGGCCCAGGAAAAACCCAGAGCCCCAAGCTAAGATAGACGAGCTATAGTACATTTTATTGGGATACTTTTACCTGATCTACTATGCCGCAGACTGGTGTCCCTATTGTACAGAGTATGCCCAAG
>CAXYZP010000341.1:0-2275 GCA_964293175.1 uncultured Sphaerochaeta sp. | reverse complement strand
GACTCTATCTGATCCCTTCTCCCCTCTTGCTGATACTTCGCAATAAGATCATCACGTCTGGAAAAAAACTCCCCTTTGCCACTACAAAGGTCTATGGCCAGGTTTTGATACAGCCTTGCCACCTGCGTACCGAGGTTCCTGCTGCCTGAGTGGATGACAAGATACGTGTTCTCCTTGCTGTCGAGACCAACTTCAATAAAATGATTGCCCCCTCCAAGGCTTCCTATGCTCCTTTCCAGCCTTTTAGTGTTGTTCAGGTTTCTCCAAACGTGCAACTCTTGCATACGGTCAAAAGTGACTACACTGCTTTGGTGGGTACCCCTTCCGGAAGGGATACGCTTCCCTATGATCGAATCGAGCTTGGGAAGATCAAGGGAGGTCTTCCCAAGCTCGACTGTCAACACTCCACACCCAATATCAACCCCTACAATATTGGGGATCACCCTGTCCCCCATATCAGCAGTAAAGCCAATCACACAACCCATACCCTGATGGACATCAGGCATAATTCTAACTGTCGACCCTTCCAAAAAGTCTTGGTCCAACAGGGTCTCTATCTGCTCTCTTGCGCCCTTTTCCAAATCCTTGGAAAAGACTTTGGCACTTCCATATTTTCCTGTAAGTAACACAACTCCACCTCACTCTATGCAAACAACACATACACTTCCTAGTCATTGCATCTGCCCAGCTTTGGTTTTGTAATAAGATGCAGTGTTCTGTATTGCAGATACAACTGGCAGGCGCAGAGGCTCAAACCAAGCAGAAGGCACTAGTACACCTAATGTAAGAATTCTCTTGCGCCCCTCTATCCATAAGTGTACCTGCCTTATGCAAATCATGCAATCCGATACCATGTAATTCATTTTACTGAAAATAGATAGGAGGTAAAATGACAATAAAACTAAAACTGCTAAAAAATAGCAAAAAGCGTTCTTGCAATGTAAGATACAGATACTTCAAGTGCATACGAAAAACCAGCAGATACAAAATCCTCTTTATTGCTGATGAAATGAATAAAACCGGACAATGTATACTTACGGAGTCTGTTGTCCCCACAGACAAGCAAATACAGTACACTGGTACAGGGATAAGCTAGACTAGGACGACAAAACCTACAAACGAAATGAAAAGAAGTAAGAGACCTTCATCAAAGCTGTAAACAGCCATGCCTTTACCCCAGTATCTCTTGAACAGGACATGCGAATAACCGTATGGTGATAGTATGAAAGATTGTAAAGACCAAAATTTTGATGCCACAGCCTTTCTTCCCTCCTTTTTGGGAACGTTTGAAAGAGTCAAAGGCAACGCCAATTTTTATGGCATGAAGCAACTTCCCCAAATGCTTGAACTTGGGGAGATCGCCAATGAATATATCGAACTGATGTTTCCTGGCCGCTGCGGACGCGAGCGTGTCGGTCTCAGTTTGCAGGAGATACTTTCGGACCAGCTGAACATGGTCTCCTCGGGCCTACTGAATCAGGTCCTGCTTGCTTTTAAATATGAGTTCCCAGAAGAGGAAGACGAGAAGCTCAAAAAGAAGAGCGAGCACATCATAGAAAGTATCTGTGCCCTACTTCCCCAGCTTCGCCTCAAGCTGAAGCTCGATGCAAAGGCAGGCTTTGAAGGGGACCCCGCAGCAAGTAATGTACGAGAGGTTATCCTTTCATACCCCTATATTAAGACGCTGGTCATCCACCGCATAGCCCATGAGCTGTTCAAAATGAAAGTCCCCCTCATCCCCCGCATGCTCAACGAG
Organism: uncultured Sphaerochaeta sp.; assembly: GCA_964293175.1. Classification (GTDB taxonomy): domain Bacteria; phylum Spirochaetota; class Spirochaetia; order Sphaerochaetales; family Sphaerochaetaceae; genus Sphaerochaeta. Next base: position 519 of record CAXYZP010000341.1, on the reverse strand, counting down.
TTTGCCCATAAGGTGACAGGAATAGACATCCACCCCGGAGCAGTAATTGGAGAGTCTTTCTTCATCGACCACGGCACGGGCGTGGTTATAGGAGAGACAGCAGTCATCGGAGACAATGTGAAGATCTATCAGGGAGTCACCCTAGGAGCCCTCAGTTTCCCCAAGGATGCCTGCGGAGAACTTATCAGAGGGGCAAGGCGCCATCCCACCATCGAGGATGGGGTCACCATCTACTCCAACGCAACCATCTTGGGAGACATAACCATAGGTAAGAATGCGGTCATCGGATCCAACGTCTGGATCAAGGAAGATGTCCCCGAACACACTATGGCTGTCATCCAGGAGCCCAAGCTGACCTTTAGGGATTTGAATGGAAGAAAAAGCTAGGCTTTCCTACCCAATTGGTGTTGCTCATTGAGCAGCGCCAATTGGTAGTAGTCTTCCCACTGTCCGTTGAGCAGCAGATACTTTCGGCTTATACCTTCCTGGACAAACCCCAGTGACGTAGCAAAAGCCAAG
>CAXYZP010000340.1:0-2275 GCA_964293175.1 uncultured Sphaerochaeta sp. | reverse complement strand
TCTGATGCTCGGCCTCAACTATACTGTTGATACCTCCTATACCTTTAAGGAGTGGGAGAAAGTACAGAATCTGTTTGATGTTCCCCTTGACCAGGGTAAAGTCGGCGTTTCCCTTCTTTTCTCACTTTTCTAAAACAAGCTAGTTTAGTGTAACAGGCCCGGAGAAATCCGGGCCTGTATTGCTTTTCTGCTTTGACTAAGTATGATAAAGTAAGCGCAAGGAGCATTACCATGGCTAAAAAGGGTTTCTTACATCTTTTCTTTTCAGCGTTGCTAGTAGCGCTGATTTCTTTTTTCCTCCTGTATTTCTTTGCCCCCAGCATGAGCACAAGGTTTTTGGGCGTCAGTTTTGCCACTCGCAAAGGCAGTGACAATGCCATGGTGATAGGGGCTGTGGAAAACGCGGTAGAGCATGTGAAGAACAGCCCTGAATTCACCAAAGAGTCGCTGGACAAGCTTCAGGACCTCTTAAGAAGTGCAGAAGTGCAGGCAAAGCTCAAGGCAGCTGCCAAGCAGGGTGAGGCAGTGTTGAAGGATGCCGTCCAGACAGTTACGGACAAGGTGAAATGAAATCATTTGAAGTAACCTTTCTCGGTACGGGGACCAGCCATGGGATTCCCGTTATCGGATGTCCTTGTCCTGTCTGCCACTCTTCAGATCCCCACGACAAACGCTACCGTAGCAGCATCCTCATTGAAGATGGGGAACATACGTTGCTTATCGATACCACACCTGAATTTCGCCTGCAAGCTTTGCGAGCGAACCTGACTTCTCTTGACGCAGTGCTCTATACCCATGACCATGCAGATCATTTTAATGGTATCGATGACCTCAGGGTTTTCTGCAAGGAGAGTACCTTGCCGGTTTTTTGCTCTGAGGATGTGGTCTCATCCATCACCTCCCGCTTTGGCTATGTGCTGAAGACCTATGACGAGGCCGGTGGGATACCCCACCTCCAGCTGAATAGGCTTATCCCGTATGAGATGACGCGTGTTGCAGGCTTTGACGTCATGCCCATACCGATACGCCATGGGTGTAAGACCATCTTGGCATTTCGCATCGGTTCTTTCGTGTATGCTACCGATAGCAGTGGGATCCCGCCTGAAAGTCTGCCATACTTTGAAGGAGTCGATACTCTGGTGTTGGGAAGCTTGCGCTATAGTCCCCATCCAACCCACTTCAGTGTGGGAGAGGCTGTCGCCTTTGCAACGCAAGTAGGGGCCAAACGGGTGTTTCTCACCCATTTGTGCCATGATATACGCCACAGCAAGCTGGAAGCGGAGCTTCCTTCACATATGCATGTGGCTTACGACATGTTAAAGATTACCATAGGGGAAGTATATGACCAATGATTCCATGGAGCTGTTCGGTGAACAGGATTTTGACCAGAAGAAATTGGAAAAGGAAGCCTCCTTGCGTCCTGCAATCGTCATAGAGAAAAAGGAAGAGAAGCCTGCAGAGGAAAATGAAGCTGAAAAAAAGGGTGAGGAGCCATCGAAGCCTACAAGTGAGAAACAACTCTACATCATAGACGGCTATGCTCTGATCTACCGATCCTACTATGCTTTTATCAACAATCCGATGAAGGATTCCCAAGGCAACAACATAAGTGCTGTCTATGGGTTCTTCTCCACGTTGTTGAAGCTGTTACGTGAAAACAATCCCAACTACATGATAGTAGCCATGGATAGCCACGGCCCTACATTTCGCCACGAGATGTATGAGCCTTATAAGGCTAACCGTGATGCTGCCCCTGAGGATCTGCACTCTCAGGTGCCGATCATCAACTCCATTCTCAAGGCCCTAGAGATTCCCATGATAGCAATGGTAGGCTTTGAAGCCGATGATATCATTGGAACTCTGAGCAGAGAGGCCGCCAAGCATAGCATCGATACTGTCATGTTTACAGGAGATAAGGACCTCTTGCAGCTCGTTGATGAGCACACTTTTGCTCTGAGGCCAGCAAAACGTGGCGAGAAAGAGTATCGCATGATGGGCATAGCTGAAGTCCAGGAGGAGTTCGGGGTCCTGCCAAAGCAGGTCGTGGACTACCTTTCCCTGCTGGGAGACGCTTCTGACAACGTTCCCGGGGTCAAGGGTATTGGGGAGAAAGGTGCTGCAAAGCTTTTGCAGCAGTTTGGTTCCCTTGAAGAAATTTACAAGAACATTCGCCTGCAGGCCAAAGGCATGCAGAAGAAACTGGAAGAGGGAGCAGAGCTTGCAAAACTAAGCAAATCCCTGGTTGAGCTCAAATGTGACCTGTTCACAGTAGAGT
>CAXYZP010000339.1:0-2287 GCA_964293175.1 uncultured Sphaerochaeta sp. | reverse complement strand
TTTCTTTCGGAAAGAGAATCTAGTTCTCTTTAAATATGTGCATAAATATTTCTTCGACCAATGTTTTCATCTAAGCATAGGTGGCAACATAGGTCGGACATCCATCTTTAGGCGGGGTAAAGGATCGTGTCACCTCTTGCAGGCCCTTGATCAAAGCCCCAGCCGCTTCATGATCGTCTTCTAATGATTCTACCATCATTATAGAAGCAGGGGTAGCTTTTGTGCAGAACAAAGGGAACACTTCCTCCTCCTCTTCTACAAAATGCTGCAAAAGTTCCTTGCGTAGGTCACTAAACAAAGAGTGGACAGAGAGCAGCTCTTCCTTGTGGTTCTTATAGTGGGCACGCAGAATGGTGTTCAGTTTCTCATCGACCTCAGCGATCAAAGAGCGCTCGCTAAGATGGTGGGTAGCCTCTATGTGGTCGATGAGCTCTGCAACGCTCAAGTCATAGAGAGAGGGGTCAACAGTTGGGTTGTACTTGGTCTGGGCATCGGCGAGAAAAGCTTCTAGGGAAGAGAGAAACTCCCCTCTTTCATATCCTGCCGCTTCAATGGACTCATACAGCATATGGGTGCCTCCGCAACAGTAGTCGATCTTTCTCTCATTGAGGAATATGGTGGCAAAGGGGAAGGCCTTTACCAAGCTTGATAATTTTTGGTTTGTCATTATGTATCTCCTACGTACTGTCAAGGTACTCTGAAAAATAGACACCAACTATGATCCAAATCAACTTACAGAACATATACAATCCAAATCTACTCTGAAACAAGGAACTCCAAGGCGGGAATATCCATCAAATGAATATGCTTCTTCCCTGCAACTGAGAGCAACCCACCCTCCTGCATCTGTGAGAGCTTGCGGTTGACGGTCTCCTTGGTAAGGTGGATGGAAGATCCAATCTCCTCTTGGGATAGAAGCACGGAGGTGCCTCCGGTTCTTCGTATCCATTCCAACAGGAACATGGCCAAACGCTTTTCCACGCTCTTGGTCGCCAGCATCTCCACCTGCAAGCGATACTGCTCAAGCTTGCCGTTGAGATAGGTCATGACACGAAGCCCTATATGGGGATCGCTGAGCATAAGACTTCTTATATCGCTGCTTGCAATGGTACAGATGCCCAACTCTTCACCTGCTATGCCTGTCTCCCGGCAGTGGCTCTCACTAAAAAGCTGATCGCCCCCATAAAAATCCCCAGGAAAGAGAGTCTCCAACAGGAACTGTTGGCCATCACTGCTGTAGCGTACAAGCTTCAAGGTTCCACTTCGTACGATGATAAGTCGGTTGGAAAAGTCCCCTTCACGAAACACTACCTCACCACCGGACAGGGTACGCTGACGGATAAGACTCTGTACTCGAGCTATTTGGATCTTGTCCAGGTTCTGAAAAATGGGGACATTGGTCAGACAGGCAGACTTTCCATTGGAGCATGCGCTACACTCGATCATCAATCGTCCTCATAGAGTTCGTTGATGACATCCCAAGCTGAAGCCAAACCTTTTCTTAGATTGCAAAGCAACTCGTAATGATTAAGCAGGCTTGTAAGGTGCGTCTCTACTATTTCGGCAGGATCATCAATGGCTACGACGCTCTTCAGTTCTTTTGAAGTAGGGGCAAGGGCCGCTACCCTATCAAACTCAGCGAGCATGTCTGCTTTTGTCATCCTAGTATAATTGGGAGCCTTCAGTAAAAGAGTGGGGGTGTAATGTCTCCTTTCAAGGCTTTCAGCTGTCAGTTCAATCTGTCTTGCAGGTGCATCTTCAGGGAGTGCTTCATATTTCTTGCGTAGTTCTTTCATCTCGGTCAGTACCTCCAATACTTGGGTAGATACTGTATCGTAGCACAGATTATTGGATTAGGAGAGGCTAAAGGTAGGATATAGCTCAAGAAGGATCGAACGATGGTTGTGGACATCTAAATCGTACTGAAACGGTATTTCTATTTATTGATAGGCGTCTCTGGGACCAAATCAAAAATTTGCAGATACCCCTTTCTGGCTTGTAACAATTCTTGAATATGCAGCATTGACGGATGTCTGAACAATTGCAATGAACTCAGGGTAATCATCACTACCAACACCATCCATTAGATATACCTTTTCATGCTTCCCATCCTCTCAATTCAGAGGTTTTCCTCAGAGACTCAATGAGAATCCAATGCTGAAATATTTTGTCCTCTGATAGAAAAAATTCAATAAAGGGAAGCGCCCGTCGTGATATGTACACATAATCCTCGCATGGGAAGATCCTTGATCTTGGTCGAGTTCAAGACCAGCACCCACTGTGTACT
>CAXYZP010000338.1:0-2300 GCA_964293175.1 uncultured Sphaerochaeta sp. | reverse complement strand
TATCATATAAAGCATCCATAATTTCTTGTTCCTTGATTATTCATGAGATGCTCTTATGGTATTCTTATTTTGCAACTCCTACAACAGGGGTAGAAATATCCCTTTTAGAGGATGTAATCGTATCAAAATCCGGTATGGAGCTAGAATTGGTCCTTTGGCGGACATCGTCCCCAAACCTGTGACTTGAATATTTCAGTCTGATTTCACTGTATTGAATTCTCAAAGTGATTTGAGCCTTTAGGGAGCAAACTCCCTCAACAGAGCCCAGACCACCAGCTGGCTGGTGGTGTGCATCCCCGTCTTGAGGAAGAGGTTCTTCTTGTGGTCATAGACCGTAGAGAGCTTGATTCCCATCTTTGCCGCTATCTCCTTGTTCTCCTCTCCACTGAGGATGAGGGCGATGACCTGTCTCTCTCTGAGGGTAAGGCTACATGAAGGCTCCTCTTTACACTCGGTATTTTTTCCATTGATCAGGGCTTTGATCGCAAAGCCTAGGCTTTGGGCATCGATATCCTCCCCCACTACCTTGCATGTAGGGCTGTCCATCATTCTCAAGACGGAGTACTGGGATATGGGGGAAAATACCAACAGGGGGATATCCCTATAGGAGAGCACCACCCTCTTTAGGGTAAGGAGTGAGGGAAGGTCATCTGTTTTACTTATCAGGATGTGGCAATCCTGTATTCGCTTTGCTTTGGCTAACGGATACGTTTCTGTTCTCATCCAAGGCAACGCCTCCGTCTTGTTGAGCAGGAAGCTTCTGTCTTCTTCATTTCTGTAGAGCAATATGGATTTTTTACGCATTACACCAAAAGACGCAAAGGTGTTGTTATTGCTTCACCGTGAGCTTATGCAACACGGAGTTCAGGGCATCAGAAAATGCCTTGGTCTCTTTCGGTCCCATGGGCTTATGCTTTTCACTGAAGATGCCCATTTCACGAAACTCCTTCATGGCGTTCCGTATGGAGAGGCGCTGGGCCATGTTCTCTTGGGTAAAGATACCACCGCGGTCATCAATGGTGGGGATGTCCTTATCCACCAGGCGTGCGGCAAGGGGAATGTCATGGGTGACAGCCAGACAGGGAAGTGTTGCGTTATCGACTATCCAGTTGTCGGCGCTGTCCATATCTGCCTCTACCACTATATTCTCTATTTTGCTGGTGATGGTGCGAACATCCTCTACTCCCCGGTCCGCGGCCTCTTTTCGTAGTTTGGCCGTATGCTGCTCATAGGCAGTCTGTACATCCTTTAGGGGACGGTCGGCAACAAAGAATGCTGCATAATCATTCTTGACAATGCATCTGAGCAGGATGGTACGAAGGTTCTTAGGACACGAATCAGCGTCAATATAGAGGGTAAACATACCCTACATTATAGTAAAATCGAGGGTTTTGTCACCCATATTGCTGCAAATGGTCACCTTCGCCTTACCTTTTCTCCCTATGGTGCGCAAATAGACTACAGCTGTCCCCCCTTCACAAACTGACAAAGCAGGTGAAACAAGGCTTAGAGGGCCTGTAACTGCAACACTAAAGGGCTCATGGGCATAGGCAAGAGGAAGGGTCATCCCCTTTTTGCACACAGAGACATTAAGGCAGACCATCGAATAGGTATCACCAAGCGGTATTTCTGTAGTACGAGTTTCAACTTCAAGGTATGGTTCTTTGTGTTCACCATAGGATTCGAGACAGACTACCTCATCACCGACAAGGCCCTCAAACCGCCATAGCGATGCCTCATCGCCCCAGTTGCCCACATACGTGGAGAACAGGGTCACCGCATCGTCATAGGTGAGACGGTAACGCAGCAAGAACCAACTCATGCGTACCTTGTCCATAAGGGTGAGACTTGCCGCCTGACGCCCTACCTTGTTAAGCAAATTCTTGAGCCTTAAACGATCCTTTGGGGATAGATAGGTCTCTTTCTCCAAGCGCTTGCCGATAAGGTCGGTAAGCAAAACCGGAGGATGGGGAAGATGAGGAAAACTCTTCCTATCGGGATAGTAGGTACCCACCTCCTCGTCCTGGAAAAAGATGCGAACCCTGTCGCAGTTGGTGGCAACAAGAAGGGTCCCTATGCTCGCCTTGGGGAAGTCCCCGTTGTCGGGGGCAGAGGAGAGTACCATAACCTTTGGAAAATCCTTCTGGCTCATGTAGGCATAGGCGGAAAACTTGGCAGCCCTCCCCTGGTCACAGACTCCGTGGTAGCAAACCTGATCACCACTACCGAAGTTACTATGGGTGTTATAATCGTTCATACACCACCCTATGGCTCCACTGACCCCCTCAGAGCCAAACATC
>CAXYZP010000337.1:0-2305 GCA_964293175.1 uncultured Sphaerochaeta sp. | reverse complement strand
ATCTCAGAGGCAGTAAAGGAATTTGATGCTATCTTAAAGCCTGATGAAGGTGCTGAGATAACTTACCTTGGCACTCCGCAGACAGAAATGTCGCTATACAACATCCTTGGTGAACGAGGATACTCAGCCAGGATATGGCCTGCAAGGGTCCCTGATGCAAAGAGGCGTAAGTGGTATGGAGAGAGGCTTGCTCCTATTGTTTCTATGATGGGGAACGTAGGTCATTCAACAGACCCAATACGCTTCAGCGACAGAGACTTAGGGGAACGTGAGGCTTCCTACGGTCGCTCAGGCTTTGCGCTTCAGTATATGCTTGATACCTCACTCACAGACAGGGAAAAGTTCCCGCTACGCTGTACCGACTTCTCCGTAATGTCCCTGAATCCAGAGTTAGCTCCGGAAAAGATTATATGGGCAGCATCTCAGGATAACAAGATCCATGACCTCAATAACCTTGGCTTCAATGGAGATGCTTTCTATGCTCCTATGGCTATTCAAGGCGAATGGAGGCCTTATGAACAGACGATAATGTTCATAGACCCTTCAGGTCGTGGAGCAGATGAAACAGCATGGGTAATCCTGAAGAATCAGGGAGTTAATATATTCCTGATGTCAGCAGGAGGTCATAAGTTCGGTTATGAGGACACCGGTATGGAGATGCTTTATAAGGAAGCTGTACAGTTCAACGTACAGAAAGTCTGTATAGAGAGTAACTTTGGAGACGGTATGTTCACTAAGATGTTCTCGTCTTTCATGGTAAAGAAATCCAATGAAGCAAAGGCAAGTAAACAGAAAGAGTTCCTATGCTCCATAGAAGAAGTCAGGAGCAATAAGCAGAAGGAACTCCGGATGATCGACACTTGTGAACCTGTAATGAATCAGCACAGGCTTATCGTAGACCGTAGGGTCATTGAGAAAGACTTTGCAGATACTCAGGATGCTTGCAAGACAAGTGAGAACGGCTTTGCTTACTCCCTGTTCTATCAGCTTACCCATGTAACTAAAGAACGTGGGGCGCTTGTACACGATGACAGAGCCGATGCGCTTGCAGGATGTCTAGCACAGTTCTGTGACCTTATGGAGAACGACCAGGATGCTTTGATACAGGGGAATAAGAGAAGGGATCGAGAGGCAGAGATGGATGCCTTTTCTGACTATGCTTCAGCAGGAATGTTAGACATGGTACTGATAACCGGTGATGCTAGAAAGGTTGTCGATAAGTTAGGTAGAGGAAGGGTTACAAATACCCTATGGGTAAAGACAAGGTAGAGGGAGGAATGGCAAATAGCAACAGAGAAGAAAAGGAAACGTAACTATCGTAGAGAGTATGACACGTATCATGCAAAGGCTGCTCAGAGGAAGAACAGATCAACAAGGAATAAGGCCAGAAGGAAGTTGGGACTGCCTGTAGGGGATGAACGAGAAGTTGACCATATCACTCCGCTGTCAGTGGGTGGTGGAAATGGTAAGGCAAACCTGAAGGCTATTTCAAGAACTGCAAATAGAAAGAAATGGAAGCATACCAGTTAGAAAGGAAGTTGTAAGGTGGAGAAAGGGTTTGAAATGTTTGAAAGGTTTTTAGGTTTCATTAGGTACTATGTACTTGTTATTGGCTCAACAATTATCGGTGTAGTCGTGCTTACTTTTATAGTCTATCCAATGTTGGTAGTGTTTGTAATAGGAGGCATTATTAAGATGCTCCTGATGTCTGTATGGGATGCAATAGGGAATAAGTGGTTTAGATATACAGTCGAACAGTTCAAGATGCTGTCAAGAACTACAAAAGCACTTTGCGATATTAAAGGTAGACGTGAGTTTTGTAAGAGGCAGTTAGCAAGGAAGTAAGGTATCATAAGCCCTCTCTCTACGCTGTAAGGCACAGGGAGAGGGTATGTTAGGGTAGAGGTAAAGTTATAAGGGTGAGAGATGTGGAGGGTGTTGTGGTGAGTTGTGGAAGGTGTAGAGAGGGTTCTAAAGTTGAGAGAGGTTCCAAAAATGGAGCAAAAATCTGAATGGGTATAACGTTGGGGGGACAACGTGAAATTTTCCCCCGGAGGGGTAGCCTGGGGTAAACAAAAACTGAAAAAGTGTACACGGAGGCAACAAAACACGCCTGCAACTGGAAAAACAAAAACGTAAAATATCCTATCGCACTAGACGGAGTGTAGCGAAAGCAGTGATACCAACGAACCGCAGGACAGAGCAGAGGATATAGAATCCGCTGTAAACACTAACAAAGCAGGAAGCACTACATGTAGTGGCATGGAATCCTATCACACTACAGCTAGTGTCTGTATTGATTGGT
>CAXYZP010000336.1:0-2323 GCA_964293175.1 uncultured Sphaerochaeta sp. | reverse complement strand
TAGCGGTATGCTCATAGGAATGCTCTTTCCCTCCCTGATGGCTCTTACCCTGGTGCTGATGGCGCGCGAGGAAAACAAACAGAACAAACTTGCAACACCTAGGGCCTAGCAAAATACAATAGCGAAATGTTAGTTAGGGGCTCTTTTTAGAAATGAGGGCCAGCATATTGTCTGTTAGACGCAGTCGCCTGCTGATGTCCCTCGCCAGGTTGAGGATAAGCATGGTGTATGTTTTCAAGTGTGTGGTCGACAGCTTGTAGAGATTCTGGTTGGAAAGGCTGATGATCGTGACATCGGAAAGGCAGACAGCGCTTGCTGCACAGCTTTGGATATCAATGAGCTCCATCTCTCCAAAAGAGTCCCCTGCATGGAGCGTGGTTATGACCCGTTCCTGGTCTTTTGTATCCAAGGGATGTTTTTGGATGGAGATCTCGCCTTCCACAATAAAGTAGACAGTGTTGTTTGGCTCTCCTTGCTCTAGGATTCGGGTCCCTTTGGCATAGGTCTTCTCATCCAAATAGTCATGGATAAGCATCAGCTGCTCGTCGGTAAGACCCCCAAACATGCTGTGCTTGCATAAGAAAGCATTGTCTATTGTACATTCACTCATAGCCAATCGTACTATGCCGAAAGCCAGAAAGCAAGAATCGAGCAGAAACCTATGGAAGTCATGCAAAGCTTTGTAGTTGGAATATCTTGTACAAAAAAGTAGGAAGCAGGGGTGATCGTTTTGCTTCGGACCTCCTCATTTTCGAGGTATTGATGCCTTTCATCGGTTTCTATATAGATCAAAAGAATACCAGAGAGTGTTTGTTGTTAGTCATAAGGGTCAAAAACCGTATCTATGTATCTTCATTGCCTGTATATGATACAATATTGATATTCCTCTGATTATATTTATATATCTATAACAAGTAGTGAATAAATACTATATTGGAAGTGAAGCTCTGCATTTTCAGAAAGATCTTGAAAATGATTTTCTTCTACACCTTGGAGTAATATGTACTATGTATAAATACAAATCGCCACTTTTGTTCGCCTTTCTCGTATGCTTGTTTGCCTTTCCGACAATGCATGCTAAAGAGCTCACCTTAGACGATGCTCTCTCTCTTTCCTATAGGAATAACCTATCCCTACGAGCGAATAGAATTGACCTTAAAACAGCCCAGCGTGATGTCGATACAGTCTGGAACATTTTTCTTCCAGAAGTGAATGCTTCTCTGACATACACCGGAAATACCGGACCCTTTATTAGCTCTTCATCACTGCAGAATACAACCAACCTCGGACTTTCTGTAAAACTTATGTTGAACCCTTCAATGAAAGAGCAGATGGAAGCGGCTAAGATAGCGTATACCGTTCAAAGCGTCACCCTTGCCCAGGCAAGATCCACACTCAAACGAGATGTCACCAAATCCTTCTATTACCTGCTTATGGAAAAGGAGAACCTCCTGTTGCAACAGGCCAACATAGATCTGGCAAAGAAGCAGTATGAAGAGGTAGCATCCTTATATGAAAGCGCCTTCGCATCGGAGTTGGAAGTACTCTCTGCGCAGCTCTCCTATGAAGCACTCAAGCCCTCCTACACCCAGACCAAGAACTCCTATGAATCGGCTCTGCTCTCCTTTAAGGTGCTGCTCGGCCTCGACCTTGATGAGGAGCTCACGCTAGAAGGGGAGGTCCCTTCTGCGGGCTTTGTCCTGGACTTGGAGCAACTTAAGGCTTTCCTTGCCCAGAACTACTCCCTATCCTTGTTGGACCTTAACCTGGCATCGCTAGAGAACAGCAAGAAGCTACAGAGCAAGGCATCCCTCATGCCGAGTCTCATAGTGAACAGTTCGTATGGTGTCACATATAGTGATCCTGCTAGACCCTCGATGTCCCTAGCGCCACCAAATAAATGGACTGATGGTTCACAATTTTCCATCACAGTAGCCATCCCCCTCGATGGGTATATTGCAGGATCACAGACCCAGGTCTCTCTTGCTAAGATGCAGGATGCCATCGACAAGCTGCTCCTTACTCGCTCACAGACAAAGAAGCAGTTGGAACAGGCCCTTATCGCAAGGCTTAATACTATCGGTGCCATTACCGAGCAGCTTGAGGTTGCCGCTTTCAACCTCTCCCTTACTGAGAAGGTTTTCGGCATGACAATGGCCCAATATCAAAGTGGATATAAGGGCTCGCTTGAAGTTGAAAAGATTCAAGGTGATCTCTTGAAGGCACAACAGAATATGCTTGGTTTGCAGTACCAATATGTAACTGCCCTGGTCGACCTTATGTATGACCTGAATATCGATACGAATACTCTTTCCAAGGAGCT
>CAXYZP010000335.1:0-2331 GCA_964293175.1 uncultured Sphaerochaeta sp. | reverse complement strand
ATATGCTAGAAAATTATTAGATGATGCATATGACAATAGAAGAGCCATATGCATATTCTTGCCACATGCCGACATCATTCCCGAAACACGGGGACAGTAAAAGCGCTTATTCCTAAAACACGCGGACAGCATTCCTGAAACATGCGGACACTTGCTGGCATCGTCTGACTCCCCTTACACTAGTGTGTGTGAGGTGAAACATGAGGTGTTCAGAAAACATGAAGATTTTAGAAGTATTGCGATTGCACGAGCAATTTTCTTATTCACTACGCGAGATTGCAAAAACCACTATTTGCTCTAAGACGACAGCCGGGAAAATTGTGAAGCGCTGCAAAAAAATCGGCCTGGATTATGAAACGGCAAAGACCCTTTCCGATAAGGAGCTCAAACGAGCAGTATTTGCAGAACCCGTGGGTCGTCCTGTGAAGAAGGTTCCTGACTACCAACAGATACATGCGAAGCTGCAGTCAAGCAAAAAGAACCTCCAGTACCTCTGGGAAGAAAAGGTTCAGTCAGGGGAGACAGACCTGAGCTACAGTAGGTTTTGTCAGCAGTATCGCCAGTGGAAGTATACGCAGGGCATAGGGGTGCACACACCCATCGACCGAAAACCCGGGGAAAAACTATACATCGACTGGGTAGGAGATACCCTGAAATGTGTACTTGACAGGGAGACCGGCGAGCTGCAGAAAGCTTACTTCTTTCTCACTACCTTAGCAGAAAGCTCCTACCCTTATTGTGAAGCTTCACCAAACATGGATCAGTTCTCTTGGAACAGTGCCCATGCCAATGCCCTGCAGTGGTATGGGGCGTTACCAATGATACTCGTACCTGACAATACCCGTACGGCTGTTACACACGCACGTATGTGGGACCCGAAGCTCAATAGGGCATATCTGGAAATGGCCCAATATTATCAGGTGGCTATTGAACCAGCCAGGGTGCGCCGGCCTAAAGACAAGGGCGCTGTAGAAGCCGGAGTCCGGTGGATAGAGACCTGGCTGCTGGAATGGGTCAAGGATTGTGGTTACTTTAATTCTTTTGAAGAATTGAATTTAGCAATCAGGGAAAGGATGAAAGTGTTATGCGATCGCAAGTATACTGAAAAGTGGAGAAAGGAAGAGACAAGAAAATCATTGTTTGAGAAACGGGATCTTCCACAGATGCGTGCACTTCCTGCTATACCGTTTCAGGTCTATGATTTCAGACAGGGGACAGTACAAAACTATTACCATGCAGAGTATACCGGTTTTTATTATTCTATCCCCTACGGTCTCTTCACCCAGCCGTACACCCTCCATGCCTACCAGCGCACCATCCATATTTTCGTCGGTCGTGAGCAGGTGGCGGTCCATGCCCGGAGATACTTTGGGAAGCGCTATGTCACAAACCCTGACCATATGCCGGAAAAAGATCGGTTTTACCTGCAACTGGGAGAAAAGGATGGGATGAACTACCGCAAGTGGGCAAGCTCCTATGGTGAGGACTGCCGTACGGTAATAGATACCATCCTCTGCTCTTTCGCCTATGAACCCCAAGGCTACAAGTCCTGTCTGGGGCTTCTCTCGCTGGAGAAGAAATGGGGGAAGGAGGCTTTGAATGCCGCTTGCCGCAAAGCGCTGGATCTCCATTGTGCCTCCTATACAGGAGTGACAAGGATCTTGAAGAATCGTGCACAATCCATCAAAACCTCTTCTTGCGTGAATGAAAGCGTCCCTGCCCCTCATGACCTTCGCACAAAAGAATGGGCGACCTTGTTCTCAGGAGGTGCACTATGATTGAAACAGTATATGACCAGCTTACCCTCATGCGCCTGCATGCGATGAAAAACGAGATTATGCGGCAACAGACACTGCCGGCTGTTGAGGCCCTGTCGTTTGAAGAACGCCTCTCCATGGTGGTACAGCACCAGTTTGATGCCAAAAACGATGCAAAGACCCGCCGCCTTCTGAAAGCGGCGGCCTTAAGGGATACCACTGCATCGCTGAGGCATGTCCTGTTCACCCCTGGGAGAAATCTGGAAAAAGCTCTCATTGCAAGGCTTTCAAACTGTTCATTCATTCCCCACAACCAGCATATTCTGCTCACTGGCGCTACAGGGACAGGAAAGTCTTGGATAGCTTCAGCCTTTGGAAGAGAAGCGTGCATGTTGGGGTATGCAGTGAAGTGCTATCGTCTGCCGAGGCTGCTGGTGGAGCTTTCCACTTCCCGTGCAGATGGTACGTTCTTCAAACTTATGCAAAACCTGAAGAAACCACACCTTCTTATCATTGACGACTTTGGGCTGCAAAAGCTGGATCCAGAATCTTGCAGAGATTTGCTGGAAGTGAT
>CAXYZP010000334.1:0-2333 GCA_964293175.1 uncultured Sphaerochaeta sp. | reverse complement strand
GTTCCTCCCCCAACAGATGGAAAAAATCCATGCATTGGGTATGCGCATTGCGATTGATGACTTTGGTACGGGATTCTCCTCGTTGAGTCGCCTTGAAAAATTATCGGTGGACACGCTGAAACTGGACAAACAGTTTGTGGACAAACTCATAGACCCTGATGCTACAGGCATTTCATCTGATATCATCTCCATGGTCCATCACCTAGGCAAGCATATCATCGCTGAAGGGGTGGAGACTGAAGAGCAACGTCAGCAACTCTTGGATATGGGTTGTGACTTCATGCAAGGCTATCTATTCAGCAGGCCTGTGGGTGAGGCAGAGGTTATAAGGCTTCTTCAGGAACAGGGTGGTAGCTGACAAACCCACCGCCACGTGTTGTTGTCTCAAGCCAGAGGCCCAGATCGATCTTCCACGTCAGGGAGGCGTCATATACTGTGGCATATACAGGTTTGCCCTGCTCTTCTTGCTCTATAGCTACAAGGGTTACCCAATGCCATTCGTCAAGATTCTTTAAGGATCCTTTAGAGAGATTGAGAAATGCTACCGGAGAGTCAGCCTCAAAAGATGCAACCAAAAATTCAACAACTTGAGCAAGCGAAGGCCTTTTCTCCTTAGCCCTGGCAATCTTCAACGTCTGTTCTGTGAGCGCCAGGGGAAGTTTTGGTAAAAACACCTCAACACCTTTGGTAAACTGGTTAAGAAGATGCACCCCCATGATACCTGGGGTGACAAGACTCCACAGCTCCTGCATCAACAAAACAGCCTCTGCTTTTTGGGCTTTCCGAGGTGTTTGCTTTTGCTGGAAGTAGAGCATCAAATTGCTTGCTGTGGTAGGGCCACAACCAGCTCTCCTTTGCCAGAGCATGGGGTACCATTCTTGGTCCAGCCCATAAGCAAAGGTATCATCCTTATCATAGATATGAAGGTATTCCGGATTGTGTATCCTACTGTTGATCAGGGTCATTGCACAGTCCCATAAGACCAGTTGATGATCCCACCAAAGTCGTAGACATCAGTATAGCCAAGAGCGAGGAGTTTCTTGCTTGCCTGAGCGCTTCTGGCTCCACTTCTGCAATATACAAGAATAGTAGCGTCCAGGTCTGGCAATGAGGAGGGCCTATCCTTCCCAATGGTCTCATTTGCTATGTTGATAGCGTCTTTGACATGACCTCCTGCAAACTCGCCAGGGGTACGTACGTCAAGGATAATGAGGCTCTGGCCACTGTCCATCTTCTCTTTAGCCTCTTGTGCTGATATCTTGCGATAGGAAGCCTTACTCTCAACAGGTGGCGAGGTTTCACTAGCACCTTTGGCAAAAGCTTTCACCCCAAGAAAAATCAAGAACCAAATCAGTAAAATAAGTATAATGATAACCGTAGTTTTATTCATGGCAGAATCTCCTAGTAATAAGATGGCAATTCTCCTCCTGTTGGTCAAGAGAATCATTGCCATACATAACAAACCTATCACTAAGAAGGATAAAGTTCTATATTTTAGGGTTCAACAACATCCTTTTCAAGTTGGCTTTCCAGGTATGTCATCATCAACTCGGATTTGGCTTCAGCCATCTCTAACTTCTTCTCCAAGGCTTCGGTCTGCTGTTTGTAAGCATCCTTGAGGTTCTTTACAGGATAGGAAGAGAGCACCCAGACTGTTCCATCAGGTGCTGTGTATCGTTCGGCAACGGAAACACCCCGTAGTGCTATGTTTACCGTCTGCACGCTCAAATTCTGTAACACTTCAAGAGTCTGTTGATTTCTCAATGTTTCTCCAGCTTCTTCAACAAAGGTCACCAGAGCATTGTCTACAGTTGTGGATGCCCATCTCCCGATAGCATCCTTTGCTGACGACTCAGCACGCAACAGACTTAGTTGGGGGGTCGACTGCTTAGCAGAGCCCACATCGTAGTGGAGAGCTCTGGTGCTCTTTGGTGTAGAGGTTGTCCAGTATGGTGATCCATCGGAATTTGGCTTAGGGGTGCTTGCACAACCTGCCAAGACCAGCAACAAGGTGACACTGCACACAAGGGTGAGAAATTTTCTATTCATTTGGTAGCTCCTTATTCTGTGATGGAGGCGAGGCTCCAGTACGTATCACTTTCTTTATCATAATAGCGATCCACTACAGCAAACCCTTCAAGCAAGCCTTGCTGAGCCTGATAGAGAACATTGTCCATGCTGCTTACACTACCATCACGAGTTGTGCTGAGAGACTTGGAGAAAACATGCTCAGTGTTGAAATCTAAAAGGTTTTGAGCAGCTGCAAAATCAGAAGCCTCAAGAGTGTCATTTAGGAAGTAGTAGGATTTGCTACATCCGATACCAAAGCGAAA
>CAXYZP010000333.1:0-2336 GCA_964293175.1 uncultured Sphaerochaeta sp. | reverse complement strand
GTGTATTGGTGTATGGAATTCCCGAGTTTGGTCTTCCAAAGAAGATTGTGGAACATGAATTGCAGACCCTCAAGGATATGGGGGTTACCATCAGGCGCAACTATTTGGTGGGAAAGACGCGTAAGGTCAGTGACCTTATGGGTAAAGATGGCTTTGATGCTGTTTTTGTTGGCTCTGGAGCCGGACTCCCCAGATTTATGGGAATCCCTGGCGAGAATTATGTAGGGGTGTTTTCAGCTAATGAATACCTTACCCGCAGTAACCTCATGAAGGCCTATGCTGTTGGTGAAGCTCTGACACCTATGTTTGATTCCAATAAGGTTGCTGTCTTTGGTGGGGGAAACGTCGCCATGGATGCTGCCCGTACTGCCAAGAGACTGGGTGCAAAAGAGGTCACTGTCGTCTACCGGCGTAGCGAGGTTGAGATGCCTGCCCGTAGGGAAGAGGTTGCCCATGCCAAGGAAGAGGGAGTCAATTTTCTTTACCTGCATGCTCCTCTGAAGATCACAGCTAGTGATAAGGGCAGGGTCAATGGTGTTGAGCTTATCACGTGTGAACTTGGCGAACCTGATGCTTCCGGACGTCGCTCTCCGATCGAGATTTCCGGTAGCGAGAAGATATTTGACTATGATACGGTCATCATCGCCATCGGTAATGCCAGTAATCCGCTTATTAAAGCTACCACTGATGGAATCGAGGTGAATCGCAAGGGTAACTTCATCGTCGATGAGGCTACCTGCGAGACAACCCTCAAGGGTGTCTATGCTGGCGGTGATATAGTTCTCGGTGCTGCTACTGTTATTCTGGCTATGGGCCAAGGCCGTAAGGCTGCTAAGGCAATTAACGAGTATCTATTGACCAAATAACAAGTTGTTGGGAGGGTATCTCCAGTGCTCCTAGAGATACCCTACCTTGAAACTGTTCTTTCCATTGTGTATAGTGATTATGTGGATATATTCAATGATTGCCGATCGGTAATCTGTCAGCTACAAGCGACCGACAAGACAAAGGCGCTTTTGGAAGTGATAGATACTTGCTCAATATTTCAAACTTTACCAGATGTGGAACGCTTCAAACGAGGCGTGCTTCGTCGTGAACGCATTCAAAGCACAGGAATTGGTCATGGCGTAGCTATAGCCCATGGGAAAATACAAGGTATTAATGAGGTGCATATCGCCCTAGGAATTAGTGGTGAAGGCATTGAGTTTGGCTCTGAAGACGGGCTACCTGTCCACCTCTTGTTTGTCATCGCAAGCTCTCCTGCTATCCAGCTGGAGTACTTGCGCTCCCTCAGCGCAATCCTGCGCAGTGTGCGTAGTGAAACTATGCGTTCCCATCTGCTTTCTCTCAAGGATAGTCAGTTTGATGATCATTGCCATAAGTTTTTCACGATGATGGAAAGACAGGAATTTGTCTGGTTCGGTAAGAACCAGGTCCGATAAGAAACAGTCCTAGTAAAATACCCCGTTACACAACACTTCTCTCACTCTCATATCCCACTTTTCTGTTGGAATAGAATCCAATAATTGGTAGCTTCTGCATATGCCTATGGTTGGTATCGTGGAATAGTGACTAAGATATCTGTCGTAGTATCCTTTTCCCCTTCCCAGACGCAATCCTAGGGCTGTGTACGCTAATGCAGGGACGAGTATGAGGGAATGCTTGTCAGGGATGGCAACATTGCTTCCTAGAGGCTCCAGCACCCCAAGCGTAGATTCTTTCATTCCCATATCCCAATCTTCACTGACAAAAACAAACTCCAAAGCGTCTCCGATACAACGAGGCAGGGCAAGGCTCTTGGCCTTGATGGCATCCTCAAGCACTACCGTTATGTCAACTTCACTTTGTAAGGGATAGAAGGCGAAGAGGGTGGTACAGCTTGTATAGGCCGGACTTTCTAGAAGAGCAAGTACACTGGCTTTGTCCTCAAGAGTGAAGGAAGCGGAGACAAACTGTTTGGCTTGTTGTTTGAGTGATGATCGAACTTTTTCTTTGGCTTGCATGGTGCCTCCTAATGGTGGGGATAGTACAGAAGAAAAAAATACGAACCTTTGGACTCTAGAAAATCGACGGGAGTAGGGGAAACAGGATATACACAGCACACATCAATAGGATGACCAATACAGCGATGAAGAGGTCATCTTTGGTATAGGCTAGGGTCCTTCTTTTTCTGCTGGGGTTAAACGAGCGTGCTTCAAGTGCCCAGGTAAGCTCTTCTGACCGGTCCAATAGTAAGGAGAAGATACTTGCCGCTGTGTTTGTAATGTTCTTGATAGGATGACGGTTCTTCTCCATCCTGGCCTTTGTAGCGGTGGTCACCTGCTCTGTTACATCAA
>CAXYZP010000332.1:0-2381 GCA_964293175.1 uncultured Sphaerochaeta sp. | reverse complement strand
CAAACAGATCCTGTACTTTCTCCCACTCCTTAAAGGTATAGGAGGTATCAACAGTGTAGTTAAGGCCTAGCATTATACTGCCAATGTTGAAATCAAGGGTTGCACGATAGGCAACAGGGGAGTTGATGAAAGTCTCACCAAAGTTGTCCCAATCGACAAAATCACCACTTGAAGAGTAAACCTTGGTTGTTCCATCATCTTCGATATACATATTGAACCGAGGGCCCATACCAAATCCAAGGCGGGCAAAATTCAAGATATCCAAGGAGATACCGGCAGTGGTCAAGACAGAGATAGTGGTATAGTCAGTACCCAATACATTCTCCCTACCATACATACCTACCAAGTCAATCTCAGCAAGCAATATCTTCAAACGGACATCAGCACCGAAAGCATAGTTCTCCATATCCATGAGTTCATCACCATAATCGCCATTATCAATGGAGGTTTGGATTTGTGCAAAACTCTTGTCGTAACGGGCTGTTGCACCGATGCTCAAGTCGAGCATAGCTGCACTTAGGGTTGCAGGAAGAAGCACACACACTACTATGAGTGATACCAAGAATCTCTTTTTCATATTTTCACCTCTTTTTTGAACGGCCATATACCGCCATATCGTTTCTATATAAGAAAGTTAGAACATTTTCAATGACAACGCAAGGGAAAGATACCCTCTATTCAACTGAAACAGGTCCATAGGGGACTTAGTTTCAATAAAACTCCTCAAAGTCGAACCACTCTCAAACAAATATCTCACTCTCAAGCCCACTTTTCCCAGTCCTACCCCTAAACCTAGCTGTAGGTACAAAGGACTCTCCATGAGAGCACCGGTGAAGGTAATCTCAGAAGCGGGCTTTTTAGGAGTTTCCTTCAAAACATAATACGCATCATTGTCTTTGGTCGAAGGAACGTACAGGACACTTGGTCCCAAGCCCAACTCCAAGAACAACAAAGATCCGACGATAGGGACATTCAGGCTTGCAAAACCGAGTAACAATACGCCGTCTCCGGTGTCATCACACTCAGTAGGGAATGCCATTGCCTGTGCCTGCAGAACAGTGAAACGGGCAGCTACCTCCCCTCCGAACATCCAATTCTCAGGGTTTTTAATACCTTCAGTAAGAGTGCTTCCGTTTGGATTGGAAAACGCCCCACCAAAGCCAAGGCTTACATCCAGCAAACTTCTAGCGCTTAATAAAGCAGGAAGTGCAAGAATCACAAGTAGGACAGCTAGAAATTTCTTTTTCATACGTACCATAACCCCTCACTCATATATAACAGCGCAGAGAGGAGATGGATACAAAAGGAACGTACAATTATTTTGGGGAAATGAGACTGTTTTTAGTATTTTGGCTCAAAGTCCTTCCAACTCGTCCATCCAAAGCCGGACAGAAGCATCGCTAGGCATCCGCCAGTCACCTCGAGGCGAGAGGGAGACCGAACCCACTTTAGGACCATCGGGAAGACACGATCGTTTAAACTGTTGGCTAAAGAACCTCCAGTAGAACGTCTTCAACCATTTTTTGATAACTGACGCTTCATAGTCCCCTGCAAAAGCCAATAGGGCGAGACGCAGGACCTTTGCAGGGCCAAAGTGCAGACGCACCACCTGATAGAGGAAGAAATCATGCAAGGCATAGGGCCCTACCACCTCCTCGGTTACCTGACTGATCGTTCCATCCGCCGAAGCTGGCAACAGCTCCGGGCTTACCGGGGTTGCAACCACATCAAGGAGGACCTTTTGGATCGTTGGTTCTTGCTTGTTGGCAACATACGCGACAAGGTGGCGAACCAATGTCTTGGGTACCGAAGAGTTCACCCCGTACATCGACATATGGTCCCCATTGTAAGTCGCCCATCCAAGGGCGAGTTCAGACAGGTCACCGGTACCTACCACCAAGGCAGACCTCTGGTTTGCAAGGTCCATCAGGACTTGGGTACGTTCCCTAGCCTGGCTGTTTTCAAAGGTAACGTCATGGGTATCTTTCTCGTGGCCGATATCCTTGAAGTGTTGGGTGACAGCCTTTGTTATGGGGATGGTAAGCAAGGTTACCCCAAAGGCCTTTGCAAGCTGCGTTGCATTGTCCTTGGTACGTTTGGTGGTACCAAAGCATGGCATGGTTACCGTTATGATACCCTTTCGATCAAGACCGAGCATTTCAAAGGCGCGGACACATACCAACAGGGCAAGGGTGGAATCCAAACCACCGGAGAGTCCGAGCACCACGCGTTCTAGCTTTGTATGCTCAAGGCGCTTCTTCAAACCGAGGGCCTGGAGGGTGAGAATCTTCTCACACCGAGCAGCCCTCATCTCAGGGTCGTATGGTACAAACGGAGCCTTGTCTATGAATCGGGTCAGTTTTGTCTCTTGCAGTTTCTGT
>CAXYZP010000331.1:0-2383 GCA_964293175.1 uncultured Sphaerochaeta sp. | reverse complement strand
CAATTGTCTTATCCATACCACATCCCCCTCATATTGGGTATATCAGATGCTTTAGCGGGTTGCAACAAAAAGAAGCTAACCTGTTGTAAAATAGGCGTTTCGCTCAACTTAATCCTACGAAAAAACAGTAATCGCTTGAAATGAACTCCTTTTTTGTTCTATGCTTCTCTTATTAAAAGAATACGTGCCATAAGGAGCCATCATGGACATATCACCACTTCAGCGTTTGCGTTATGACTATCAGCCAAAACTTCCCACCATTCTCACCGAGGACATCAAGACCATCATCCCAGTCATAGGAGAAGCAACCTTCCCTGTCCAGGACAAAGAGGCCATCAAGGCCCTCTTCCCTCACACATGCGGACTGCCCTCAGTCTCTTTTGCCAAGGGCGCAAACAAAGTTATCGCTGCTAAGCGTAATGTTGGGGTAATCCTCAGTGGCGGACAGGCCCCCGGCGGGCATAATGTCATCAGCGGTCTTTTCGATGCCATGAAGGCAGCAAACCCTGAAAACGAACTGCTTGGTTTCAAGGGAGGCCCCAGCGGCATCCTTGAAGATTCCTATACCCTCATTACCAAAGAGTTCCTCGCCCCTTTCCGCAACACCGGAGGTTTTGACATCATCGGTAGCGGCAGGACCAAGCTTGAGACCTCAGAGCAGTTTGAAATATGTGCCAAAGTATGCAAAAAACATGAGATAGAGGCACTGGTCATCATCGGTGGGGACGACTCCAACACCAATGCTGCAGTGCTTGCAGAGTACTTCAAGGAGAAGGGACACGACATCCAGGTCATAGGCTGTCCCAAGACCATTGACGGGGACCTGAAGAACGAATCAATCGAGATATCCTTCGGTTTCGACACCGCAACCAAGACCTACAGCGAACTGATCGGCAATATCGAACGCGATGCCAACAGCGCAAAAAAATACTGGCACTTCATCAAGCTCATGGGCCGCAGTGCCAGCCACATCGCCTTGGAGTGTGCCTTGGAGACCCAGCCCAACATCTGCCTCATCAGTGAAGAGGTTGAGGCTAACAAGCAGTCCCTGACCAGTATTGTGAACTATATAGCCAAGGCAGTTGCAGCAAGGGCCGAGGACAAGAACAACTTTGGAGTTGTGCTTATTCCCGAGGGACTTGTTGAGTTCATCCCTGAGATCAAATATCTCATCGAAGAGATAAACAATCTTCTCGCCAAAGAGGTTGTAGGATTCTCAGCCTGTTATGACAGTTCAGAACGCATTAGCTTTGTTTCAGAGAAACTCTCTCAGGCAAGCCGGAATGTATTCACCATCCTCCCCAAGGACATCAAAAAACAACTCTTGATGGACAGGGACCCACACGGCAACGTACAGGTCCCAAGGATTGAGACTGACAAACTGCTTGCTTCCATGGTTGGAGCACAACTGAAGAAGATGAAGAGCGAAGGAACCTACTCAGGATCTTTCAGCACAATGACCCACTTCTTCGGCTATGAAGGTCGATGTGCGTTCCCGACTAACTTTGATGCTGACTACTGCTACAGCCTCGGCTATAACGCATTCATGCTTATCGGCGGGAACTTGACCGGATACATCTCTTCGGTGACCAATCTCTCCCAACCGGCAACAGAATGGAAGGCAGGGGGGATTCCCATTACGATGATGATGAACCTCGAACAGCGCCACGGTTCCATGAAGCCTGTCATCAAGAAGGCACTGGTCGAACTCGACGGAGCGCCCTTCAAGTACTTTGCAGAACACCGTGACACGTGGGCACGAGAGACATGCTTTGTCTATCCAGGTGCTGTACAGTACTTCGGACCAGCTGAGGTTTGTGACCAGACCACACGTACCCTGGCTCTGGAGCAGGCAAAATAACCTTTGATTTGTCTATAGAAGATCAAATGTAACAAATTGCTGATGTAAAATCATTGAGGGCTATCGCACAAGCGGTAGCCCTTCTTCATCCCCAACCAGAGCAAGAAAACCGCCTATAGCCAAGGGGAATTCAACACTCCTCAAACCAGTAAAACAAAAGGAAAAACCTACAGACCATCAGGAAGATAGTACCATTAACAGCCTTTTCCTTTGGACTATGTGAGAAATCTTCCGGTATACAACCCTAACAATCCCCCTATTTTTCAAGATTTTGATCTTTAAAAAACAGGCAATTCAATGTCTCACAATCATATTTCTCTTAATAATCCTTACTTACAGTGTGATATACACTCTGTTAAAAAGACATCACCTGTCACATGAAATATATATATTATATATGTATATACTTATATAGTATATATATTTAGGTCAATACAAATATTTTATTTATATTTTATTTGTATTTTGGTTCTTCTTGGTATTGACATATGTTGCCCTTAATCCCTAGTATAACACTATACT
>CAXYZP010000330.1:0-2391 GCA_964293175.1 uncultured Sphaerochaeta sp. | reverse complement strand
CTGGTGTTCTATAATGGAGGCTAGGGCCTTAAGGGCGCTTTGTACCTGCGATACACCGATAGTGGCTAGCAGGTAGGTCTTTCCCTTGTATTCGGCTTGTTCTCCTATCTTTGTTAGGAATCCTTCCAATTCACCACCATTGGATGCGACAACAAGACAATCAAGAGCCATAATATTTCCTTTCTTTTACCAGGGAAGGAAATATAAGAGAAGCTGAGACTCCGTGCCGCCTTTCATACCCTGCCTTCAGGGTATGATTGATAGCAAGGGAACTATACTCCACACTTTTCTCGACAGAGGTTTGGAAGGGAACCTTATTAATAAGAAAACCGGTCATCATGCTTGCAAAAAGGTCACCACAACCAGGATACGCAGCAGCAAGGTTCTCATAATATATGAGAGAACAATCACCATCGTGACAGTACGCTACTGCATGCTCGCTTCCTATGGGAACACTGGTTATGGTCACTGAACTTCCAATGTTTCTGGAGAGCTCTTTTGCCCAGAGAAGGATTTCCTCTTTGGTAAAATTCTTCTGCATAGGTCGGTCCAAAAGCAAGGCGGCTTCGGTGGTGTTTGGGGTGATGAGATCAGCCTCCTGAACCAATGTCCGCATCTCGTTGATGAGTTTTTTATCGACTGGAGCATAGGGCTTTCCCCCGTCGCCAAGGACCGGGTCAATGACCACCAGAACCTTGTGCTTGGCTCTCTGCTTCTCAATGAAATGCAAGACCAGATCGACCTGTTCGTGCGATCCGAGAAAGCCCGAATATATGGCATCAAAGCCAAGGTCGAGATAGTCCCAATGCTTGAGAATCTTCACCAGGGAATCGGTACTCTCCTCGAAATGGTAGTGTTCGAACCCATCGGTCTGTGTAGACAATAAAGCGGTGGGCAGAGGACAGACTTCAACTCCCAAAACCTCAAGGGTGGGAATTACTACAGTAAGAGAGCTCTTGGCATAACAGCACAAATCATGGAAAGCGGCACACGTTGGTATCATGCAAATCAGCCTACAACACATCTGCAAACTCTGCAATATATGGTATACTCGGCCTACGGAGGATTCAATGCTTATATATGACCATCTCAGCCATCTTACCATCGCAGACGATCAATTCGACATTCTGGCTTTTCCCCAACCCAGCAACGAAGAAATACAAAGCTCTCTCTCATCCATGATTCTCTCAGCTTCCGGGTGGAGAAAAGTTTTTGCAGAAGGTGGAGATGAGGAAGATTCTACCAAAAGCATCTCCCATGCTGATGGGGCCATCGTTACCTTTGTAGCTCTTGCCTTGGCAAGACATCTGGGAGTCGCTCTCGCGCAAAAAGATGCCATACAGAGGGAATATCCTTTTTCACCATCCCCTACAGAAAACAGCCCCACCATTCTGGTAGGCCTCGATTCCCGCCCTACAGGACGATTAATCGGAGACCTCATATGCAGGACCCTGCTCAGCCTTGGATGCAAGGTACGGTACCTCTTCATCTGTGCCGCACCTGAGATCATGGCAGACTGCAACCTCTATCCGGATGAGGCTGATGCCTTCCTCTATGTCTCTGCCAGCCATAACCCTATCGGACATAACGGCTTTAAGTCCGGCAAGGCAGGTGGAGTATATCCAGGAGTTGAATCAAAACGACTTACAGACATTTTTCTTTCGATCTTTGAGGAGAAAGGGGTCCTCACCTATCTGCAGAAACTCTCCTCTTCCCTTACTGAAAATACCTATCTCAATGTGCTGAACTCAGTAAAAAGCCAAAAACAGCAGAGTCTGGAGCGCTATGAAAAATTCATTCTCACCACCGCCAGCAAGAGTAGCAACACAAAAGACCACTATGCCTTCGCTCGATCGGTCATAGCCAATACAGAGACCAACCCCCTGGGCATCCTGGGAGAGCTCAACGGCAGCGCACGATCGGTTAGCATTGACTTTGCCTTCCTCAAGTCTCTGGGGCTTAGAGTGACCATGCTCAACAACAAGGTTAGACAGATTGTCCATGGCATAGTTCCCGAAGGTGCAAACCTGGAGTTATGCAGGGAAACTTTGGAGGAACTCTACGAAGAGGACAATGCCTACCTCCTGGGCTATGTCCCGGACAATGATGGGGACCGGGGAAACCTAGTCTACATCAGAGAGAGCACAGCGAAGGCCGAGATTCTTGAAGCCCAGAGTGTATTCGCTCTGGTGTGCCTGGCAGAACTCTGCCAAGCACGCCTTGAAAACCCTCAAGCTAAGCTAGCTATCGCTATAAACGGCCCGACATCCATGCGTATAGATAGGATTTGTGATGTGCTCGATGTGGAGGTATTCAGATCTGAAGTCGGTGAAGCAAATGTTGTCGAACTGGCTAACATGAAGCGGGCCCAAGGATATCTGGTTCCCATAC
>CAXYZP010000329.1:0-2397 GCA_964293175.1 uncultured Sphaerochaeta sp. | reverse complement strand
AAGCGGATGTTACGAGTCTCTTTTTCATAAGGGTTATAATAGACCGCTTACAACTAAATTTCAATGCCAAACTGCTCATTAGAATCCACATTCCGACCTTGACGATACCTCTTGGAGTAAGTACATTAGATATGTGTCTATCCGGCACATCAAGGAGAAATCATGGATACCATGCAGCAGCCCCAGAGGCCTGCACGAAAAACGACCAATATTAGCCCTAAACTGGTTATTTGGATTATCGTCGCCATCGTGTTGGTCATGCTGGTTCTCAGCAGCTTTTTTGTTGTTGACCAGACCGAGCAAGCGGTTGTACTTCGCTTAGGCAAGTTTAACCGTACCGTAGGACCTGGACTTCAGACTAAGATTCCCTTAGGAATTGAAGCTAGTTACAATGTACCAACCCAAGTAGTCCAGACAATGACCTTCGGCTATCGATCAAGTCCTTCCAAAGGCTCCTTGTATGCAAACCCAGACTACGCAAGTGAGTCTGTCATGCTCACAGGGGATCTGAACATCATCGATGTCGAATGGATCGTACAGTACAAGATTGAAGATCCGGTAAAGTGGATGTTCAATGTCGAATCAAGGGAAACGACCATCAGGGATATCAGCCAGAGCGTCATGAACAAGCTAGTGGGAGACCTTCCCATCCTCTCTGTCATGACCAGCGAGCGTACCAAGATTGAAGTCGAAGCTCAGGAAGAGATGCAGAAAGTGTTTGATAACTATGCCCTTGGCGTACGTATCATAACAGTCAAACTGCAGAACATCGTTCCACCGGTTGGTGCTGTACAGGATGCTTTTGAGGACGTCAACAAAGCAATACAGGACATGAACCGCCTCATCAATGAAGGAAAACAGAACTACAACAAGGTCATTCCCTCTGCAAAGGGTGAAGCGAACAAGGTTATTCAGGTAGCCCAGGGATATGCGGCAGAACGCGTAAACCAGGCAGACGGTGACGTTGCACGTTTTAACAGTGTCCTTGAGGTATACAAGCAGAACGAGGAGATTACCCGTACAAGACTCTACATCGAGGCAATGGAATCGATCATCAATCCAGCCGAGGGTGGCTCAGTCACCTTGGTGGACAAGAACCTTTCCAACTACCTGCCTATCCAGATGCTTGGGGGTGAAAAATGAAAACAAATAAAAAACTCATAACCACACTGGTAATTGTCGCAATATTTCTAGTCGTATTCATCTTGCTCGGACCTTTCTACATCCTGTATGAAGGCCAGCAGTCAGTGGTCACCCGTTTTGGTAAGATCGTAGACTCTGAAAATAGTGCAGGACTGAAGTTCAAGATGCCGGTCGTAGACAACGTAGTGATATATCCTAATAAGATAATCTCTTGGGATGGGGCTGCACAGCGCATACCTACCAAAGAGAACCAGTTTATCTGGGTTGATACCACTGCCCGTTGGAAGATAGCAGACGCAGCCAAGTACTATGAGACCGTCAACACGGTCAGCAATGGTCTTTCCAGGTTGAACGACGTGCTTGACTCCTCGATCAGGACCATCATCAGTGAGAACTATCTCAATGAATCGGTCAGAAACACCAACAAGATCAACAACATGCGCGTAGAGGAACAGGTACAGGCACTTGATAGCCCTGAGGATGCAGAGACGTTACGCAACCTCACCGTTACCTATACGAAGCAGGACACCATCTATATCGGCCGTGACGGCTTGAGCCAGATGATGTTTGATCAGGCCAAGAAGTTTACCGATGCCTTTGGTATCGAACTCATTGATATTGTCGTCAGGCAGATCCGCTACAGTGATGACCTCACAGAAAGCGTCTACCAGAGGATGATCAAGGAGAGAAACCAGATTGCTGAAGCCTACCGCTCATACGGTCGTGGTCAGCTTGCCCAGTGGCAAGGTAAGACCGAGAACGAAGAGAAGGTAATCCTTTCTGAAGCTTACTCCAAGAGTGAGACCATCAAGGGTATTGCCGATGCTGAGGCTGCAACAATCTATGCCAAATCCTATGAAGTTGACCCAGACTTCTTTGAACTCTGGAGAACTTTGGAGTCCTACAGGAAGACTATTCCTACCTTAGATAAGATTCTCAGTACTGACATGCAGTACTTCAATCGAATGTATGGTGAGAAAATGGGCAAGTAAGCCTCTATATGTAGTGAAAGGAAGGGATTATTTAATAGTCCCTTCCTTTTTTTTGCGCTCTTTGCTAGACTCTGAATATGAAAAAGAAAAACCTCATAGCCTTTGACTTTGACGGAACCCTCTATCCCCTGCTCCCCTTTGATAGCGAGCAGAGGCTCGTCCTCTCCAATGCCAAGGGGCGCGGCCACCTCAACCGCTTGCGTGCCAAACGTATGGTACTGAAAGACAGTGAGGGGAGAATGGACCTTGGGGAGTTCAACCG
>CAXYZP010000328.1:0-2403 GCA_964293175.1 uncultured Sphaerochaeta sp. | reverse complement strand
GAGTATACCCTCCCTCAAGGAGGTGCTTTCCAGTTCGCAATTGAAGATGGCTGTGGAGAGTCTGCTCAAGAGTCAAAAGATTCTTCTTGCAGGCATTGGAGCCTCGGCCTTGGCTGCCATGGACCTCTATCAGAAACTGAGTAGGCTAGGTCTGTATGCAAGCTTTCCCAGTGAGCCTGACTTGCAAATCGTCAATGCCTGTGCTTTGGATACAAATAGTGTTGCTGTTATTTTTTCTTATTC
Source organism: uncultured Sphaerochaeta sp. (assembly GCA_964293175.1). GTDB lineage: Bacteria > Spirochaetota > Spirochaetia > Sphaerochaetales > Sphaerochaetaceae > Sphaerochaeta. The sequence continues at coordinate 2,160 of CAXYZP010000328.1, read as the reverse complement.
CGGAGAGACTAAGACCATGCGTCAGGTTGCCCAACAGGCAAAGAAAGCCGGGGCTACTGTCATTGCAGTGACCAGGATAGGGGGGAACTCCCTTTCCAAGCTTGCTGACGTGGTTCTCACTGTCCCTGACAGTGAAGCTCTCTATCGCCAGGGAGCGACGCTTTCGCGGCTGAATCAGCTGGTGGTCGTTGATATCCTCTATAACAGTCTTATCGCAAGAAGCCCTGATGCAGAGCGATCCATTACCACTACGTGGAAGGCGGTGAGCCATGTGGGCAGGTTGAAGCAACCCAAGAAGTAGAATCCTTTCCCTTTGTCAGTGTACAGAACCCAGACCCCGGTAGATGCTCCCTTCCCAAAGTTGAAACAGTCCATTCGCCTCTTTTTTGTCCACAGAGAGTAAGCCCATGGTTATGGCAACCTTGGTATTGTTCCCTGATAGTTCAAACAGTTTTTTGGCCTGTTCTTCCGAACAGTTTGTGACCTCAGTAATGAGACGATACGCACGAAGGATGAGCTTTGCATTTACCGGCCTCAGGTCAACCATAAGATTATTGAATACTTTTCCTATGCGGATCATCGCAGTGGTGGTTATCATGTTCAGCACTAGCTTTTGGGCTGTGCCTGCCTTCATCCTGGTGGAGCCGGTGACGATCTCAGGGCCGACTGGAACAAAGATGCGATGGTTCTCATCGATAAGGTCAAAGACAGCGGTATCCCTGTTGCAGCTGGTAGCCCCAACCTTGGCTCCCAATTCTTTTGCATAGCGCATGGCCTCCACTACAAAAGGAGCACCCCCGCTTGCAGTTATGCCGATAAGCACATCAACAGACGTGAAGTTATGGTCCTTGAGAGTCTCTATGCCAGCCTCCCCGTCATCCTCTGCCCATTCAACAGAGGTTGTCAGGGCCTTCTGCCCTCCTGCAATAATGCCCTGCACCATAGAAGGATCCACACCATAGGTAGGGGGACACTCCGAGGCATCGAGGACTCCAAGTCTGCCGCTGGTCCCTGCTCCGATGTAGAACAGGCGCCCTCCTTTGTTGAAGGAGGCGACCACATCATCAACTATGGTGGCTATTCTGGGGATTGCCGCTTCCACGGCAAACGGGACTCTCTTGTCCTCAGCATTGATGATGTCCAAGATTTCCAAAGTGGACTTGGAATCAATCCTATAGGAGAGGGGGTTACGCTGTTCAGTTTCCATCAAGGGTTTCATTAAAAGAAGTATAAGCTGAATACTCCATAATGACAACAATATTTTTCATCAATATCATTTTAATTATTGAAAATTATTTACAGTTAACTATATTTTCTTTGTCTGTTGCCTCAGGTCCCATGTCGTACCATACCGAAGGAGGAGAGCCTATGCGAGTAAGTGGACTGGATCCAATCGCATCATATCCACACCTCTTACAAGATCGACGCCTTGGCCTTGTGATTGCTACTAGGGATGGTGGGTGCTCCTCTTCGTTCCACTCACAATCTATACAAAAGATTGAGTGTATCGACAATAGGGTTTTCAAAACCCTGTTTCACGTAAATACAGCTGTAAATATTCAAATTGGAGCTTTATTTGTTGTTTCGACCAACTCTGGGCAACTGATGGTTTAAAGATAAAAGTGCCCTATGTACTGAACAGAGACAATTAAGAAGACATCGTGAACATCACTACTAAGATCAGACAACATTTTGTCTGTAGATTTCCAGGTGCTACCATGAATAAAGCCTGCGAAGAGGCTGCTAGAACCCATAAGATCACCAATGCCATTCTTTGCGCCCGTCTTGATGTGAACAGTAACAGGACCAACCCGGCCACCAGGGTACGTAGCTTCGGTGATATCAAGAAGAAGGTTATAGAGTATCGTTATGATAGAAGGCTTGCAGAGCAGGGGCACTGACTCAACCTTACCGGATATACCACTTACCTACTCTTCCTAAACAGAACTAGCAGTATTGCTGAAATCCATGATTCCAGATTTACTAATTTCGATCGATGATTTTAAATGCCGTTACACACTCACTTACCAGATTATCTTCCCTGGATTCATGATTAAAGCAGGATCGAGCGCTTTCTTCACCGCTTCAAAGAGCTTATATTCAGATGGAGGGGTCAATGTCTTGAGGAAGGCCCTTCTCTTCAAGCCTATGCCGTGCTCG
>CAXYZP010000327.1:0-2406 GCA_964293175.1 uncultured Sphaerochaeta sp. | reverse complement strand
TCTTTACTGTGCGTTTCATGCGATACCTCTTTATAGAAATCAGGTCGTTATATAGCCTTAAGGATATTTAATATCAATAAGGATAAAGTTTTTATCCATGTAAGACAAGCTAATCCTATAGGAATTGTTCCTATAATCCAAGGAAAACTACACTAAAAGGACTGTAACCTGAAGAAATACGAACTGAGAGCGCACTATTGCACCTAACGTAGGTAGTGTGGTAAAATTACAGATATACTAAATATACATACTGTTGAAAAACGTGTATCTCTTGTGCACATGCCCTATACGTAGGACAGAAACGACAGCCGTATGGATTTCTATCCTTACAATGGGCGAATGAACGCCATGTATCTAAGAATAAGTGGATTATGAGTAACAAAAAGACCGAAATTCTTCTCTTACGGGTTACAACCGCGGTGTGCCTTGCTTTTGGCATATTGAGTGTTGTTGCATCATTTAAGGCAAATTCGAATTCAATGCTGTTTGACGGCTTGTATTCCTTGATCCAAAGCATGTTTATTTTAGGATCGGGACGTATTGTAACATTGCTGTTCCGCAAGGAAAACAGAAAATTCCAGTTTGGCTACAGTGCCTTCGAACCCTTTTTTATCGCAATTCGCTCTACAGTCATGTTACTTATGACCTTTAGCATTGCAGCTAGTGCAGTGCATGCTATCCTTACCGGTGGCTATGCCATCGACGTGAATATCGCCTTTAAGATCAACCTGCTCTCTTTGGTAGTCTGTCTCATTGTCTACGGCATTATCGCCGTACAGGCAAAAAGACTCAAATCCCCGGTTCTTAGGGTTGAAGGCCGTTCCTGGCTCATTGATTCTTTTATTAGCTTAGCTGCAGTGCTTGCCATGGTCCTGATCTTCTTTGCCAATAAAAAAGGGTATGCAAAACTGGCCCTCTACATAGACCCTATCGTAACCATCTTCTTTATCGTAGGACTTTCCCCTATGCTTATCCGTGAACTTCTGCAAAGCAGTCGTGAACTCTTGGGTGCAGCCCCCGCTTCATCCATCCAGAAGGATTTGGAGCATATCGCAAAGAAGCATGTAAAGAGAGAGGGCTTCAGAAAATCCACCCTCTTTGCCATCCAACAGGGGAGAAGCCTCTCGGTCACGCTATATTTCTACTTGAAGGAAGAGCGAACTCTTCGCGAACTCGATGCCTTGAGGACAAAGATCCTGCAAGACCTCAGAACCTACTCTTCGTGGGTCGAAGCTGATGTAGTGTTTACCCTCGATCCCAGCTGGGTGCCTTTGGCTATGCCGTTGGCTGTGGCCGTGGCAACTATATAGAAGAGGGAGTTCCCAAGTCACCTAGCATCTTACAACCATACTCATACTGCTAGGAAGCATAAAAAATACCAAGGAAAGATTTTTTCCCTGGTATTTTTTTATGCTCTTACATAGCATCCTGTCGCTCCAAAACCTTCTTATCGCTTGTCTTCTAAAATTGGAAGCCAAGAAAGAACCCTCTGTATGTTCCTGTCCCAGTAAGGCCAGGTATGGGCTCCACTTTCCTCATGATAGGTAATGGGGAGAGTCTCTTTGAAGGTATCCCTAAAGTGTGTGTTCCCCTCATAGAGAAAATCCTCGGTCCCACAACTCATGAAAAGTTCTGGCTTTGTTGCTTTGAGGCCTCTTGCCAGGGCGAACAGGTCGTTTTCACTTCCCTCTACCCTATCAAGGTCACCGAAGGTATTCTCCATCTCAGCATCACTGGAGTTGTCCTCTTGCTGGGCTCGAAGACCTACAAGGTCCAAGGCTCCGGAGAGACTCGCTGCATAGCCATACTGATCGGGGCGTGAAAGTGCGAGCTTGAAGGCGCCGTAGCCACCCATGGAGAGTCCTGCAACAAAGGTATCTTCCCGTTTGGAAGAGATATTGAACATAGATTTCATGAGAGCCGGAAGCTCATCAGCGACATACGTAAAATAGGGGAAGCCTCGTGCCTGGTCGGTATAGAAGGAGCGATGGACCGAAGGCATTATCACTACTACGGGAAGCTGACCTACATACCGTTCGATGGAGGACATTCTGGTCCAGCTTGTCTCATTTTGTTTGAGCCCGTGCAGAAGATAGAGCACCTTGTAGGGCCCTTTGAAAAAGGGCTTGCGCTCTTCAAGAACACGATCACAGTTCTGGGGAAAGATGATCGATACGGAAGAGTCCATCATGAGGGTGTCAGAGTACAGAGAAAGGTGTATCAAGGCCATAAAAATTCCTCCAAGACGAGTATAGCGAGAAAACTCTTTTTATTGAACAGCCTCTTGTTGTCTCCGACTGCAGAAGGAGGGCAAATATATGCGATCAGAAAATCCAATTATCTCTTCTCATACAAGAGAAACCTCCTTTCGGAGATTTCTCTTGTATGGGGATGCTATTTCCCTAG
>CAXYZP010000326.1:0-2414 GCA_964293175.1 uncultured Sphaerochaeta sp. | reverse complement strand
TCTCTGTAACGCTCAGCAGCAAGGCACCTGCCTTCGAGGTCGCCCTCGATGCAGGGAAACTCAAGGGAACCTTCAGTGACAACCTCTTCAGTGTACGGCCGACTGCCCAGAAGATGGTTATCTTCAAGACACGGGATAAGATTACCCTCAAGGAGTTCAAGGACAACCTTAAGGTGTTTGATCTCTACGGCAGTAGCAGGTAACAGAGAGAGAATCATAGCAGTACATTCTAACCAAAGAAAAGGTGCCGGGTTTTTAAAGCCCTGGCACCTTTTCTTTTAAAACAAGAGGAAGCTATCCAATTTTATATAGCAAAGGGGCTGTTTCAAAAGTAAAAATCTTTTGAGGCAGCCTTCCTTGTTTTTCAAGAACTGCAAGCAAAATTTAGTTTCTTCTAAATTCTCTCTAAACATCTATAATATATATAATAAACAGATATCTAAGGGCATACCTATCCCCTAGATGGTCTTACTGGTTTGAAATTTTATGTATCGTTTATGCCGTTACTGCTGTTGCGCGGTGAGTTCTAGGAGGCCTCGGCTGAGGCTTCGTACCAGAATGGAGTGCCCGTCAGATCATTTGTCATCCTGTGACCGAGGCGGATGGCATTCATTGCAAGGCACATCAGGATCCATTCTGTCTTCGTACGCTCACTGCCAAAGCACATGAAGCGCCTGAAGTACAGGTTGGCCTTGATCTGGGCAAAGACTCCCTCTGCCTGGATACTCCTGTTCATCCTGGCTGAAATGCCGAACTCAGTCGTTATGTTCTCCAGTGCCTTCTTACGGTACTTTGCAAGTTCTGCACTCACCTCGATGCTCTTATATTTTTGCTTGCTTCTCTTCATGCAGGCCTTCCTCAGGGGGCAGGATACGCAGCCTCTCTTGCAGGCATATCTGGTGAGGACGGAGACGAACCCATACTGGCTGTTTGACGTGCGGGTTCCAGTGGCAACCAGCTTGCGTCCAGCCTTGCAGACATAGTAGTCGCCTTCGGCATTGTACTTCATGTTTTCCCTGCGTCCGATGTCTTTCCTCACCTTAGATTTTTTGGACTGCTCATAGGTCTGGGGCTTTATGTAATCCTTGATGCCCATCTGTTCAAGCTGCACATGGTTGTGGAGATTGTCATATCCGCTGTCAGCACAGTACCCCGAATACTTCCATGCATAGCTGGAGTTCACCTTATCAAGCGCCGGCACCATGGTGTTGTAGTCCGTCCTGTCGCTACTTGAGTGACATCCGACGATATAGTTGCCGTCAACCATGACCTGGATGTTGTACGCAGGCTTGAGCTGTCCGTTGCGCATATGGTCATCCTTCATCCTCATGAACGTCGCATCAGGGTCTGTTTTGCTCATACTGTTGCGCCCATCGCCGATTCTCCGCAGGTTATATACATACCCACCATGCTTGTCGAGAAGTCTGTTGACTTCTCGATAGTAGCGTTGTGCCGGTGTGAACCTGCATCCCTTACCCGAACGGACAATGACATAGTCCTCCCCGCTGGATTCGATCTTGGCCCTGACTATCCTCAGCTTGTGTGGGATGTCATCGAATTCGTCGACCAGAATGCCCCACCCATAATGAAGGCTAATTTCTTCGACCAGTGCAGCACCCTTCACGAGCAAATTTTCCAGGTGTTTCTCGGTGGAAGACTTCCAACTGAAGGTATACCGGCCAGCCCGGGACTCCATCTTAGTCCCGTCTTGGAAGATGGTCTCCTTGCCCAGCTCCCCCAATGCTTCAAGGTTGTTGTTTGAGTTGATGAACACCAGCTCGATTGCATCTGGATGTGCCTTCAAGAACCGGTTGATGGTAACATAGCTTGGAGCAGCCGCCCCATCAAGGACAGACAGAAGAAACAGATCTCTCTTGCAGAGTGCCGCAAGTTCTCTACAGCTGTATTTGCCCTGGGTCCTGCCATAAAGGATTATCACCATCATGGTATAATGGTCTACGGCACGAGGTCGTCCAGAGACTTGCTTTTCCAATTCTGCATCAAACCATCTGAAGTCCATCTTCTCAAGAAGCATGATGATCGCCCGTTCTGCAGGAAAGATTTCAAGGGGTCTTGAGTAGTTCATGCTGAAGGATAGTTGACCGTGGCTCTTAAAATCTGTAATATTCATGTAGTGCTCCAATTCTTTGTGGTAAAAGTAATTATAGCACATAAGGGCTGCTTTTGCAACCCTTATTTTCATATAAATACATATGCTGTATGAAATTATAAATAAAAAGAGCTGCTTCTCAGCCTGGATTTACATCAGACTTTTGAAACAGCTCCTGAATTATAAGTCTGCTAGAAATCTACAACGATCAGGGATGGAATACCTTCACCTTCTGTTCTTTCTTGATCATATCCCTTCCCTTCTGCAGTGAGGCTATCTCACCTGTGGCATACATCTGCATTAG
>CAXYZP010000325.1:0-2415 GCA_964293175.1 uncultured Sphaerochaeta sp. | reverse complement strand
TCCATCCAACAAGGAGAAAAAGAGGGGAAGGATTATGATGGCAAAGGTTTTTGATGCATACTTGTCCGCAACTCCGGCAAGATTGAAGTGGATCGGAACTCGATCGGGAAGTCGTTTATATAGGAAGGCCGAGAGGATGAGTGGCAATAGGCATACGAGTGTGGTTATAAGCATTGTCTTGTCAATCTTGGCTTTCATGGTTTTTCTCTCCTGTAAATTGGGCACACCAGAGCATTATTTCCTCAAAGACTGAGGCGTTCAGTTCGTAATAGATGAAGTTTTTATATTTGGTCTCTGTGATGAGGGAGGCTTTTTTCAGCTGGGAGAGGTGGTAGGAAATGGTGGCCGAGGTGAGGTTCTCTATCCTGGATGCGATATCCCCAGCTGTGAGACGGCCTTCCTTGAGCATATCAAGGATTTCCCGTCGTACGGGGTCGGCAACTGCTTTCATGGTTTGAGAAAATCCCATAACACCTCGCTATTTAGATATTATTCTAAATAGAGAGTACCCTCATATCCTTGTAACGGTCAAGTTGTGGCCCTATCAGGTCCAAGCTGTCTTATTGGTCCTTCTTAGTTCCAGGTGATCTGTCATTGCACTGCCTCGATGGGTGAGGATATACCAGATGAGATCTGATATTTCTGTGGGGTCGATCAGCTCCCTTTGATCCAGGTCAGGTCTGGCAGTTGTGATCATCTCAGTTGCAACCCCTCCAGGAGAGAGTGTGTATACGCGGATGTCCTCCTGTTGTACCTCTTTTGCAAAGGCTTTGGTCATTCCCAGGAGGGCATGTTTGGAGGCTGCATAGGCACTTTGTGATGCATATCCATCGTGGGCTACCACCGATGCAATCTGTAGTATGGTAGGGGCCTTGGAAGCACGTAGCCAGGGAAGAGCCTTCTGGCAAAGAAAGTAAGGGGCCCTTGCATTGATATGCATAATTCTATCCCACTCCTCCATGCTGGTATGCTCAAGCTTTGCATTGAGCGAAATGCCTGCATTGTTTATGAGGAGATCAAGGCCCCCTAGTTTTTTAACCGCTTCCTCAATGAGTTTTTCAGGGGCGTCTCTCTTTTCCAGATCTATCTGGACCGTATGAATTACTCCACAGTTTGGTGTTTGCCGAAGAAGCTCTTGTGCTCTTGCCAAGTTAGCTTTGTCTCGACTTGCTATACACACGTCGATGCCGTTATCTGCGAGTTTCTGGGCTATATGGAAACCGATGCCTTTTGAGCCTCCGGTTATCAGCGCTCGTTTGATTTTTGTACTCATTATATATATTACCTCTCCAGTAAAAGAAATTTATCTCATCATAGGATAGATATGATGCTTAGCCTAACTGCTCGGCATAGGCCTTTGGTGTCATGTTGGTCTTTGCCTTGAAAACCCTGATAAAACTGCTTGAACTGTTGAACCCCACTGCACGGCTGAGATCCACTACCTTGATCATGGGATCGGCTTTGATCATATCACACGCTCGTTCGATCCTGTACTCATTGAGGAATGTCTTGAAGTTCTCATTGCTGAGTTTCTTGAACAGAGTGCTACAGTACTTTGCTGAGATGTTGCAATGGTCGGCTATGTCATTGAGCATGATATCATCGCCATAGTTTGCAAATATGTAGTTCTGCATGGTTGTTAGAAGGATATCATCGGAGGACTTCTTCCTCTCGTGTATGGCCTGTACGATCAAGGAGAAATTCTTGCGAAGGCGTTCGACCATCCTCTCGCTTGCCCAGTTCTCATACAGCCAGGGGAAGTCGAAGTTCTTGCCCAACAGGTCCATGGCGGTTATTTTCAACTCCTGCATGACACGCAGCAACGTGCCGATGAGGGAGTACATCAGATTCCTGTGGGCTTCATTGGATAGGGTGGTAATTTCAAAGTTCTCTTCAATGATAAGATCAAAAATAGCGAGAGCCTCTTGGTTTCCTGCAACAATAGTCTGCACAAGCTTGTTTTCCAGAGAAAGCGGATAGAAGAAGCTGTTGCCTGTATCTTTTGGGATATCGCTACAGGTTATGAACAAGCTCTCTGTTGTTGCATATTTGTACTCTGCAATGCGTAAGGTCTCCTTGTAGGAGAGGGCTATGGATGAGATGCCTGCCCTGCATGCGCTGAGGAAGATGGAGAGGTGCACAGCAAGTTCTTTAAGGGATGATATGCCTCCAAGTAGCTCTCTGGCTTCTTTTTCGCTATCGGTCTGTAAGATGATGGCAAACGAACTGTAGGAGATGTTGACGTAGTAGAGATTATATACTGACTGGAGGGTTTGGATGTAGAGATGGATGTGATTCTTCTGGAGTTGCAAAAACCAGTCATTCTTTTCAAAGTCCTCGTTCATCGCATGCATCTCAACAAGTGCAACCAGATTTTTTGCATGCATCTGTGTGGGCTTAAGGGGGCATGCGGAT
>CAXYZP010000324.1:0-2420 GCA_964293175.1 uncultured Sphaerochaeta sp. | reverse complement strand
ACTGGTAAGACCTATCTTGCCGTTGCCTATGCGCTGAGCTTGTTGCTTTCAGGAGAGAGACAGAAACTGATCCTTACCCGTCCTATAGTTGAGGCTGGAGAGAATCTGGGTTTTCTCCCAGGTGATCTGGCTCAAAAGATAAACCCGTATTTGCGTCCTCTCTACGATGCAATGGAGTCTATGGCAAGCCTTTCGACCATACATCGTCTTGAAGAGAGTGGAAGCATCGAGATAGCTCCCCTTGCCTATATGCGGGGACGGTCTCTACAGAACGCAATTGTTATCCTGGATGAGGCACAGAACACCACTATTGAACAGATGCAGATGTTCCTTACCCGCCTTGGTGAAAGTTCGACGGCGATTATAACCGGAGACATCTCTCAAGTGGACCTTCCTAGGCATCGTAAGAGCGGGCTTGTCCATGCTTTGGAGATACTGCAGGAGATAGAAGGTATTGAATTTGTCCTATTTGACTCGCGCGACGTTGTGCGAAGTCGCATAGTACAGCAGATTATCGATGCTTATGCCGTTGATGCTAAAAAAACGGATAAAGGGATGCATGCATGAGCAGAAAACACCCGAGTAAAGAAAAAAAAGCTGTTGATACGAAAAAACAGAAAAGCCTGGCAACTATACTTGTCATCTTGGTTGTCGCAGCGACTATGATCATCCCCTTGTTGATGACCCGTAGCCCTGGCGGAGGATTGCGCTCGTTCTCTTCTCGCTATGAGATAGGCTCCCTTGCCAATGAGGATGTATTTGCGTTCTCCTCTTTCGAATATGTGGATACCTATCAGACTGAGAGTCTGATAGAGAAAGCAAGAGAGAAAGTGCTACCTTATTTCTCTTACTCCCTACATGCCACCAGTGTTTCGGTTACCCGTATCCAGGATTTTGTAAACTATTTTAATCCAGAAAAATCTGGAGTGCAAAAGTTTGAAAGAGTAGGGTCGCCCGATTCTGCAAATGTCATGGCCCGTTTTGCGGAAATGAGTGAAGAAGACCTTCTTTTCATGCTTTCAGCCCTTGAAGAGACCGGTGAGCTGGTTCTGCAAAAGGGACTGTTTTCACAAGCAGATATCCTTAAGAACAAGCAGGCTGGATACGAATATTTTTATCTGGAAAATACTCTTACCATGGAGAAGGCAAGGTCTTTGGTCGAACAGCCTTTCAGCTCTCTGGTTACAAAGGAAAACCTAGGCCAGTTTCTTACCTACTGGCTGACCTCCTATACTGGGGCGAACCCTAGCTTCCAACCCTTGTTGCTTCTCGATACCCTTTCTTTGTTGCTTGAGGAAAATGTTCGTTATAACGAGGCAAAGACGTTGCATCTGCGCACTATTGCAAAAGAACAGGTCAAGCCTGTTGTCGTAACTATCCAGCGCGGACAGAAACTGATAGACAAGGATACGGTCATCACAGAAGAACAGATGACCTTAGTTTCAAAGATGAACAGCTCATCCATAAACTATACGGTTCTTGAATTGATCGGCAGATTGGTGTTTGTCCTTTTGGCTACGGGATCCTCGCTCTATGTCTTTACCCAGTTTCTCCAGCATGAGAAACGTTACTATCTGTATCTGAACCTGATGCTTGCTTCCATTTTGCTATCTCTTTTAATGCTTTACCTCATCTCACACTGGACTGTGCAAAATTCAATCCAATTCAAGGATTCTTTCCTGCCTGTTCTGTTCGCCCCTATCTTCATATCCCAGATCACAAGCAAGAAACGTATGGGTATCATCAGCGGCTTCATGCTCTCTTGCTATGCTATGATGTTGCCACAAAGCTCTGCAATGACCTTTTTCTTTACGATGACCACCATAGGGTTCTGCCTCTATTTCTTTCAGTTTACGATCAAACGCCTGGAGGATATATACAACTGGTTCTATGCCTGTCTGTTCAGCAGTTTCATGGCAATATCATTGAACTTGCTTGCAGGACTCTCCTTCAATGGCATCATAGGCCTGTTAGGGGCTTTGGTAGTCAATATTTCGGTATCCCTAGTGCTGGTCGCCGCCATCGTTCCCCTGTGTGAGAGGCTGTTCAACATCCCCACGACCTTCCGCCTCAGCGAACTGGCCCTAGCCGATGAAAGCCCTGTCCTCGACCGTCTTTCTGTGGTCGCTCAGGGCACGTACAACCATAGCCGCTATGTTGCGGATCTTGCCTACAATGCTGCAAAGGCGATAGGGGCCAATGCGATGCTTGCCAAGGTCGGGGGTATCTACCATGATATCGGCAAGGTTGACCACCCTGAGTATTTTATTGAAAACCAAGGTCAGGAGAACAAGCATGATGACATCAAGCCGAGTCTTTCTGTCGCCATCATCAAAAGTCATGTGAAACTTGGCGTTGAGAAGGGTAGGGAAGCCGGTCTACCTCAGGAAGTGTTGGATATCATTGCCCAGCACCATGGT
>CAXYZP010000323.1:0-2427 GCA_964293175.1 uncultured Sphaerochaeta sp. | reverse complement strand
ACGATGATATGTTCGACCGAGATTTCAATCTCACCCTTACTGTACTTGAGAGAAACACTCTTGCCATCGAGGATGGAAGCAATCCTATCTCCTGAGAAGAGCTCTATCTGAGAAGCCACTTCCTTCATCTGCTTACCAAGCTTAGAGCCAAGCACCTTAAAGTTAGCCTTTGCGCTATAGCTTACCAGGGCGCTCTCATCCTCTTGGATAAGGACCTCTTTGACATTCAGCTCTTCTGCTATGATATCTGTCATGGCAGAAAGAACCTCACGTTCCTCCTCTGTCCTATCGACTAGGAAGAGAGTCTGCAAGGGCTGACGTGTCTTCAGGTTATTAGAAGCACGAAGGGACCTTCCCATAACGATAGCCTTCTGGGTCAGTGCCATTCTCTTCTCAAGTTCGAGATCACGCTGGTCCTTCTGATACTCTGGATAGAGTTCAAGGTGGATACTCTCACCCATACCATCAGTCTTGAGGTTCTGATACATATCCTCAGTAGTAAAGGGGATGATGGGGGCTGCGATCTTGATAAAGGTCATCAGGACGCGATAGAGGGTATCATACGCCTCGCGCTTGTCCCCGTCGTTTTCACTTCTCCAAAAACGCCTGCGGCTTCTGCGGATATACCAGTTGTTCAGATCATCAATAAAGGGAATGAACAAGGAACAGGCCTTCTGGATGTCGTAGGCATCAAAAGCTGCGGTAACCTCTTCTATGAGTTTCTCACTGCTAGAGATAATCCAGATATCCATAGGATTGGAAAGCTTCTTATACGCGGTCTCGCTAGGTTCATACCCATCGATATTTGCATAGGTCACAAAGAAGGAGTAGGCATTCCACAAAGGTATGATGAGGTTCTTCAGCACATCCTTGACTGAATCCTCACTGAACTTGAGGTCCTCTGCCCGTACAACTGCACTGTTCATCAAGGCAAACCGGAGTGAGTCAGCACCATAGGCGTTGACGATTTCCATCGGATCAGTATAGTTTTTGGCACTTTTACTCATCTTCTTACCTTCAGGGGTAAGCACAATGCCATTGGTGATGCAGTTCATGAAGGCGGGCTTGTCAAACAGGCCGGCTGCAATGACCGTAAGGGTATAGAACCAACCACGGGTCTGGTCCAAACCTTCACAGATGAAGTCAGCTGGGAAGTGCTCTTCAAAGTACTCTTTGTTCTCAAACGGATAGTGCAGCTGGGCATAGGGCATCGAGCCGGATTCAAACCAGCAGTCAAGCACATCAGTGATGCGCCTCATGGTACCCTTTCCATCAGGGCTAGGCCAGGTGAGCTCATCGACGAAATGCTTATGCAAATCAGGTACGGATTGGCCGCACTTGGCTTCCAACTCTTCCCTACTGCCGATTACTTCAATATGGTCGCTACCGTCACATTTCCAGACGGGAATGGGGTTGCCCCAGAAGCGGTTACGACTGATGGCCCAGTCACGCGCCCCTTCAAGCCATTTGCCAAAACGTCCGCTCTTGAGATGTTCGGGCATCCAGGTTATCTGATCGTTTGCATTGAGCATCGAACCCTTTATCTTCTGGACGTCTACAAACCAACACTCCATCGCACGATAGATAAGGGGCTTGTGGGTACGGTAGCAGAATGGATAGGGGTGCAGGAAGTTCTCCCGCTTGACCAATTTGCCACTCTCTTTGAGCATGGCAATGATATCCTTGTCGGTATCCTTGACGAATCTTCCCTCAAAGTCAGGAACTTCGCTGGTGAATTTAGCTTCGCTGTCGATGGGACATACGACGGGGATACCGGTGCCCTTGAGCACCTGATAGTCATCCTCACCAAAGCCTGGGGCTGTATGGACTATGCCACAGCCGTCTTCGGTGGTCACATAGTCACCCATGACACAGACAAAGGCCCCGACATCTTTCAGATCGGCAAAATAAGGGAAAAGCGGCTCATAGCGCATACCTTCGTAGAAGGTTCCCTTTTGTTCGTCCACTATCTCATACAGGGTCTCTTCCTTGTAGTAGTGACCAAGGCGGTCCTTACCCAGGATATAATGACAGTTGTCACTCTTATCTAGGATCTTCACATAGTCAATCGCAGGCCCAAAGGCCAGGGCGAGGTTGGAAGGCAGGGTCCAAGGGGTGGTTGTCCATGCAAGGAAGTAGGTGTCTTTTTCACCGTCTACAGCAAAGCGGACAGTAACAGCCTGGTCTACCACATCCTGATAGCCACCGAGATTCACCTCAAAGTTAGAGAGGGGACATCCGAGGGCGGGGCTGTAAGGAAGAATATTGTATCCTTCGTAGATAAAGCCTTTCTCATGCAGGGTCTTGAATACCCACCAGATGGACTCCATGTAGTTGGTGTCCATAGTACGGTACCCGTTATCCCAATCAACCCAACGCCCCATCCTGTTGATGGTATTCTCCCACTCTTTGGTGTAGCGCAGGACA
>CAXYZP010000322.1:0-2431 GCA_964293175.1 uncultured Sphaerochaeta sp. | reverse complement strand
AGGAAAGATTTCTTGCCAAAGAAGTCCTTGCCGTAATCAACGTTGCCCTCATCATTCAAGGGAGGGTTTTTGGGATCGAGGGTAGTTACCAGGAACTGCTGACCAGCACCCTCGGCATCGCTGCTGCTGATGATCGGGGTGTTCACATACATAAACCCGTTCTCCTGGAAGTACTGGTGTACAGCATAGGAAAGGGTGTTACGCACCCTCGTCACGGCACCGAACATATTGGTTCTGGGCCTGAGGTGGGCGATTTCCCTGAGGTATTCGATAGTGTGACGTTTCTTTTGCAAGGGATAGCTGTCAGAAGGACAGTCACCAACAAGGGTAACATCCAGGCTGGACATCTCTACTCGCTGTGAACCGCCTGCACTCTCAACGATGGGGCCCTTACAGATAACTGAAGAACCAGTGGAGAGGGAATCGAGCAAGCTATTATTGGCAAACAGCTCCTTGTCGATGACAATTTGCAGGCCTTTGAGGCATGAACCATCGTTCACCTCAAGAAAACATACAGTCTTGCTGTCACGTTTGGTACGTACCCAACCTTCAGCAGTGACGAAATCTGGGCTAGGCTCTCTCTTGAGCAACGCGGAAATCCGTTCGTTCATGGGGAATGCTCCTTCGAAAAGTATCTCTTCATTATGGTTTTTTGCCTCTCTCTAGTCAAGAATGGGCAATACGGCGAGGTTTCTGTAATTTGGCTAGGTGTTTCTTGTCTGAAACCGCATCAGGCTCTTCCTAATGCGGTTTCTTCATCACTCGGTTCTTTTTCTTTCCCTTGTGTCTTCGCCTATGATTACTGTATATGTTCTAGGTTTTTAGCAAAAAGGGAGGAAATGCTCTGTAATTCTATTCTGACAGATTGACAAAAAGTGAAAATGTGTTATATATGAAAGACGGACTTACCCAGGAGGATCGCTATGTATAAAACCATGCCACAAATATTTTCCCACATCGTCAAGACCTATCCCGGCTACTCAGTACAGATGAGCAAGGACAAGGGTGGCGTATTTCAAAGTGTCTCGTACTCCCAACTCAACAGTGATGTGAATGCACTGGCAGCTTCTCTCTCTTCCCGTGGAATGAAGCGAGGGGATAACGTAGGCCTAATCAGTGATAATCGCAGTGAATGGCTCTTAAGCGACCTGGCTATCCTGAGCCTAGGGGCGGCGGACGTCCCTCGTGGGCGTGATGCCATGCCGTATGAGATCAGCTTTATCCTGGGTATCACAGAAGCTGGATTCTGCTTTGTCGAAAATGCCGTACAGCTTCGCAAGGTTCTCAACCTCAAGGAAAAACTTCCCGCTTTACAGCATCTTGTCGTCATGGATAAGGATTTTACTTCCGAAAGTCTCGCAAACACATCTGTTGTCGAAGGGGTTGAAGTCCTACTTATACAGGACCTTCTCTCAGAAGGTATACAGTTGTTGAACGACCCTTCCGTCGCTCAGAGTATCGAAAATGAAAGGCTGAAAGGAAAGGCTGACGACACGGCGACCATCATCTTTACCAGTGGGACAACAGGCGAGCCTAAAGGTGTCGTGCTCTCCCATACGAATTTTGCCTACCAGCTGGAGGCGCTACCCAAGGTCATCACCGCTTTGGCACCAGCACAGAAATGGCTCAGTGTTCTTCCTGTCTGGCACTCCTTCGAAAGAATCCTTCAGTATGTTGTTATAAGCCAGGCTTCTACCATTGCATATTCCAAGCCCTTGGGCTCAATCCTCATCGCGGACCTTTCGCTGGTGAACCCCCATTGGATGGGATCGGTCCCTAGGATCTGGGAAGCGGTAAAGAGCGGGGTATTCAACAGCATGAAGGCTAAAAGTCCCCTCTCTAAAACTCTTTTCAAATTCTTCGTGTTGGTTGCAAAGCAGTACAACCACAACAGAGACCTCTTGGTAGGCGAAGTGGCCACCTTTAAGAAACGCAGTCGATTTTTTGATGTTCTGCTCTCATTCCTGCCTACAGTGCTGCTCTTTCCCCTGTATAAACTGGGCGATCATCTCGTCTATGGAAAGGTGAGGCAGAAGCTGGGCAAAAACTTCATAGCAGGAGTCAGTGGGGGAGGGTCCTTAAGTGAAAGCGTCGACATGTTCTTCTCTTCCATCGGAATCAAGCTTCTTGATGGTTACGGCCTGACTGAAAGTGCCCCTGTAGTTGCAGTCAGAAACTTGAACCACGGAATCAAGCGCACTGTCAGTCCCCTTATAGGTACTGAAGTGAAGATACTTGATGAGAGGGGCAATGCTGTTCTTCCTGGAGAAAAAGGCATTGTCATGGTGCGAGGCCCCCAAGTAATGAAGGGCTACTATAATCGCCCCGAATTGACCAAGGCTGTCCTGTCAGAGGACGGATGGCTCAATACCGGAGACCTCGGCATCTGGACCCATCATGGGGAGGTCTCCCTTGCAGGCCGAGCAAAGGG
>CAXYZP010000321.1:0-2438 GCA_964293175.1 uncultured Sphaerochaeta sp. | reverse complement strand
CTACTCAAAGACAATCCGCATACTCCCTACCTCTTCATCCGTTGGAATATAGAGCGTTTCAAGACGGTCAACGACCTCTTTGGAAACTCAGCAGGAAATGCCATCCTCAAAAGCTTGGGAGATACCTTTATCAAGCTTATCGGAGACAAGGGGACCTATGGGAGGCTCTATTCAGACCAGTTTGCCCTATGCATCCCTAAAGAAGGATTTGAGGCAGCTCGCTTTTCCAAAGAAACTGAAAAACAGCTCAATACGAATAATCTGAAGGCCTATATCCGTTCAGTCTTTGGAATCTATGAAATAACTGACCCCACCATGGCAGTCTCCCTGATGAGTGACCGTGCAAACATGGCTCTCAATACGGCAAAAGGAAACTACCAGAAACCGTATGCCTACTATACGGACCCTCTCAGAAAGAAACTGCTCAAAGAGCAGACTATTGTCAATGAGATGCGCAAAGCCCTCGACCTTGGTCAGTTCCATATATTCCTCCAACCCTTTTTCAGCATCGCTGAGAATAGATTCACAGGAGCTGAAGCCCTTGTACGATGGATCCATCCTGAACGCGGGCTTATTGGGCCTGATGACTTTGTGCCTATCTTTGAAGAAAACGGCTTTATCATCCCCCTCGATGACCACATCATCGAACAGGTCTGTATCCTACAGCGCAGAATTCTTGATGAGGGACGGCCTACCGTTCCCATAGCGGTCAATCTTTCTCGCGCCGATTTTTATAATCAGGACTTGGCACAGAACATCATCGACAAGACCAACCGTTATAAGATTCCCCACTCTCTGTTGATGTTTGAGATCACTGAAAGCGTCTACGCAGACAACCCTGAAGAGCTGCTGAAGGTGATGCGAACGCTCCAGGATGAGGGTTTCCTCATCCTTATGGATGATTTTGGTTCAGGCTACTCATCCTTGAATGTCCTTAAGGACGTGCCCATCGACATCCTCAAGCTCGACAGCATGTTCTCTAAAGAGATCGGCAAGTCTGAACGGGCAGAAAACATCATCCGAAGCATTGTAACCATGGCTTCCCTGCTAGAGCTTCCCCTTATCATTGAAGGCACCGAGACACGAGAGCAGGTAGATTTCTACAAGCTGCTTGGCTGCAACACCCTCCAAGGGTTCTATTTCAGTAGGCCCCTGCCTATAGATCAGTTTCTCTCCTTGGATATGGTTCATAATCGTCCGGCTTTCATCACCGACCAGTTTTTCCAGCATATAGGTTCTTTTTCCCTTTCAAAGATACAGTCAACAGTTCTCAAGACCCTGTTTGATGAAATATACCTTTTTGATTACACCGAGGACCGGTACCAACAGCTCTACAACAACCCACACCTCAACTCTCCTTCTTTTCCAAGCCAAGGAAGCCTTTTCTCTTTTCTTACTCTCATTGAAACGAAGCGGATACTTCCCCAAGACAGGGATGCCTTCCATCTTTTTACCCAAGGAAACAACGCCCCTGAAGAACAGGAAATCCTCAAAGAAAGGTTTAGGTGGACAGATAGCAAGGGAGAGCAAAAGATAGGAAACTGGGCCATGTTCAGGCAGGAGACTACAGCAAACAAGTCCTTGGTCCTCTGCTGTATCAATGCTATCGATACCGACGTGAACACTAAAGATGGATACGAATCGTATGCAAGTCGGTCTGCCCTGATAGAGGAGCTTGCAAACATCAAGGTCATGGAGTGGGACATTGAGCAAGACATCCTGTATAAAAGTCCTAACCTAGAGCTACTGCAACTGGGAAAAATATCGCCCAAAGCCCTTATAGAAAAACACTATCCTATCCCCTTCATCCATGAAGATGATCTGGATACGTTTGAGCAGTGCATACACAAGGTTCTTGCAGTACCCAATAAGCAGAGAGGCACTACGGTACGGCTCCGATTACTCAATGGAGAGTTTCGTTGGTTCAATCTACAGATGCAGTTGATCAGGAAAAAAAGGATAGTTGCCTCCCTCCTTGATGTCGATACCAAGATGCGCATGAGCGAGCAGGTACGCTCGTCTAGAAGGAAGATTGATTTCCTTACAACCAGTGCCCAGTGGGGAATTGTAATGGGATACCTAACACCAGAAGAGACCATGGTTACGACATCGCATAACCCCATATTCTATGAGATGCTCGGCTACTCCCGAGCTGAATACGAGGCTTTGGGCATCGACTATCTTTCAATGGTGCAGAAAGAGGACGCACAGCTGCTTCTTTCTGCCATGCTAAAAAAACAGGATTTCTCCCTCCCTCTCCAAAACAGGAAGAAAGATGGTACAGTACTATCTGTACAACTATCGGTAATGTTTTCCCCGATAGACCAAGCACGAAAAGAGTTTATCTGCTATATATTTGAACGAGGTCAAGGAGAGGCAAGCTCTAAGAATATCCAAAAAACACCCCCAAAAAGGGATATTACGGCATATGAGAACAA
>CAXYZP010000320.1:0-2439 GCA_964293175.1 uncultured Sphaerochaeta sp. | reverse complement strand
TTGCCCCCTGTCGATATTCTTATAACCATGGGCTGTGGGGTAGTGTGTCCAACGCTACCATGCAAACATAGGGAGGACTGGCTCCTGGAAGATCCTACAGGGAATGCTGACTCAGTGTTCCTAGAAGTGATCAGGAGCATTGAACAGAAGCTTGAAGATTTAGCAAATAGGATCGATAAAGGGCTCCTTTTATAAGGCATGTATTTATTTAGCTAGTGGACATTTATTACAAATAGGTGTATCACATAGTGGTAGGGTCCTACAATTCTGGTTGTTCCCTCTCCATCACATTTTCAGGAGTTATTTCATGCCATCGATTGCTAAAATTTTGCGTGTCAAGAAGGAAGATGTTCCTTTACTGTACACCGTGTACTTCGCCTTTTTCGTCAGCGGAATGATGAACACCCTCATAGGGGCCATTCTTCCTTTCATGAAAGCCGAGTATAATATGAGCTATGTGCTCAGTGGTGCCGTTATTTCCGCTCATCAAGTAGGAAACTTCTTTGCCCTGCTTATCAGCGGATTTCTTCCCTATCTTATTGGAAGGAAGAGGAGTACTGTCACCCTTGCCCTAGGTTTTGTCATTGGGTTCTTACTGATGACCCTTACGGCGAATCCCCTGTTCCTTCTTCTTGCTTTTTTCCTTACGGGCATAGGGCGAGGGACCATGAGCAATATCACCAATGTGGTGATGAGCGACATAGCAGAGAATAAGACGGCATCCTTGAACCTCCTGCATGCCTCGTTTGCCATTGGGGCCTTCTTGGCTCCTTTCCTTGCCATACTCACCACAGCTGTATTTGGTGTGCACTGGAGGATCAGCTTGTGGACCGTGGTTGTCCTGGAAATCCTTGTGATGATTTTCTTTAGCCGTTCTACCCTGTCAGGCAAGAGTATGGAGAAGCAAAAGGATGCGGCTACCGGTTTCTATAAGAGTCGATCCTATTGGCTCAACACAGCCATCTTGTTCTTTTACCTCTGTAATGAGGCTTCCATCATGGGCTGGTTGGTCACATACTTTACCGATTCTGGTATCCTCAGCCCCTCTCTGGCACAAACGACAAGCTCTGCCCTTTGGATTTTTATCCTTATAGGAAGGCTTCTTTGCGCATTTCTTTCGACAAAACTGAACAAGAACTTCCTTTTGATTCTCCTCGGATTTTTTCAGATAGTATTCTTTTTCCTTATGATCACTTCAAAGAATTACGCTCTTATCTATGTGAGTATCTTTGGTTTTGGGCTTGCTATGAGCGGTACGTATCCTACACTGCTTTCAACGATGAATCCCAAATATAATGCATCGACAATTGCTGTGGGGACAACTATTGCCACCGCGACCATCGGCGCCATAAGCATGCCTATCATTGTGGGAGCTGTTGCACAGAAAGTCGGCATAGCCGGCGGCCTTGCTACTATCAGCATTGCACTGGTCTGTATGTTCGTCCTGATCCTAGTAAAATACTTTAGTGGAAAAAAAACCCTTAAGAATGTCTAGGAGTATTAAGTACCATAACCTTTTTATGATACACTGTCGCCGAAGGAATTATTGATGATTAAACAAAATAAGCATATTAGGAACATAGCCATCATCGCTCACGTCGACCATGGCAAAACTACCTTGGTAGATGCCTTGTTCAAGCAGAGTGGTCTGGTGTCTCGTGACGACCAGGATAGAATTATGGATAGCGGTAGCATTGAACGTGAGCGTGGAATTACCATCAGTGCAAAAAACTGTGCTATCAGATGGAGAGGTGTCAAGATAAATATCATCGACACACCTGGTCACGCTGATTTCGGAGGCGAAGTAGAACGAGGACTATCCATGGTTGATGGTGTGGTTCTGCTTGTTGATGCTGCAGAAGGTCCCCTGCCACAGACACGTTTCGTGCTTGAAAAGGCCTTGAGGCTGAACCGTACACCTAACATTGTGATCAACAAGATTGATCGCCAGGATGCCCGCAGTGAAGAAGTCCTCAATGAAGTGTATGACCTCCTGCTTGAACTCAGCGATGATGAGACTATGCTTGAAGTACCTGTTTTCTTTGCGATTGGAAAGAATGGGCAGTGTGGATTGAATGCTACGGATCTGGATGACAATATGCATCAGCTGATGGATTGTCTGATCGATTATATCCCGGCTCCTACATATGACGACGAAGAGCCTTTCCAGATGTTGGTCAGTGACCTATCCTACAGTGACTTTCTCGGACGTCTTGCCATCGGCAAGATCATCAACGGAAAGGCAAACATGTATGATTCTCTGGTCTGCGTTAAGGAAGGGGGAGTTTTGCGACCCTTGAGGATCACCAAGCTGCAGGCTTATGACGGTCCTACCTTCCATGACGCAACCAATGTTGCAAGTGGAGACATCATCGTCCTTGCAGGTGTTGAGGATGTCTCTATCGGGGATACCATCTGTACCAATGCACATCCTAAGGC
>CAXYZP010000319.1:0-2440 GCA_964293175.1 uncultured Sphaerochaeta sp. | reverse complement strand
TTTCCCAACATCGACTACAGCCTTGATGTTGATCCCAGGGTTATCTAGAAAACAGATAAGAAGTAAAAAGTGTGAGAAAGATCACCAGTTTTACATTAATAACAGAGGGCAACGACCGTAAAGGTGGTTGCCCTTCTTAATGTGTGAGAAAAAAATCAGTCCAAATCACCACTAAACAATACTTTCCATATTAGAAGAGATCCACTTGAAAAGCCTCCATCGGACTAAAGCCAAACCATGGACACTCTAAACATCCACCTTTAGTATAACCATCAAGAGGCGTCCGATGCACACCGACGAAACAACCAAGACTTTAAGCAAGGCGGCACTGTATGCCTCAATGGCAATGACGGTGATAATACCACTCCAGATTGTGGTGTTCTTTATCTCTTTCCCCCCTGAAACAGCAAGACTCTGGCTAGAGCTCTTCAATCAGAACTGGGCCCTGGGCCTTCTTCAGATGGATCTGCTCTTCATTGTGGATAATGTGCTCATAGCACTGCTGTATCTAGCTCTCTATCAGATACTCAAGGAGAAAAACCAGCCTGTCATGATGATTGCAATCCTATTGGGACTGCTTGGCATCGCCTCGTTCTTCTCCAGCAATCCTGCCTTTGAAATGTGGCAGACAGCCAGAGAGTATGCAAAGATGCCACGAGAGAGCCTGCTTACCATAGCAGAGTCCCTTATCTTCCAGTGGAAGGGAACAGCCTTCACTATCTACTATGTGTTGAACGGCATCACCCTAATCGTGACGGCTCTGGTCATGAGAAACAGCATATTTGGAAACAGGACAGCTACGGTAGGCCTCATCTCGGGCCTTCTTATGGTCATACCCTCGACAGCCGGGACCATCGGGCTTGTATGCTCGCTGCTATCCCTCATCCCATGGATGATCTTTCTCATCATGATGATGGGAACCTTCAGGAAGTTGAGCCGCGCCTGATATTTGTTTGAACTATCTTTGCTACTTCTTAGCCTTCAAGGCCTCAATCTCATCCACTCTCAAATACCGTATGGCCAAGCTCTGACCCAAGTACCAAAGCTTTGCACTCTCCTCAAATTCCTCTGCAGCAAAGACTGCCTCAGCAAGAGAAGGCCCGCAGACCAACATCCCGTGATTGGCCATCAGGTAGGTACTGTACTGAGGCCTCTGCTCGATATCCTTGGCAAGCAACTCAGAGCCCGGCATACGATACGGCAACACCCCGACTTCCCCTACCCGCATGACATAATAGGGGGTGATAGGGTCAAACGGCAGTCCATCAGACAGGCCTTCACAACTTGCAAGCAAGGTGGAATAGGTAGAGTGCAGATGCACCACAGCTCGCATGGAGGGGTGTGTCTGATAACACGCCAGATGAAGGGGAACCTCCTTGGTGGGCGGTTTGCCAGCCAGCAGGTTTCCATCCTCATCGATGTGGCTGATATCCTCTTCCTTGAGGAATCCAAACGACGAGCCTGAAGGGGTAACCAAAAAAGTTCCGTCCTTCAGCATCATAGAGATATTTCCAGCACTGCCCACCGCATACCCTCGCTCGAAAAGCGAATTGGCAAATTGGACTAGGGATACTTTAGCTTCAAATTCATTCAAACAGTCGTGAATTGACAAGACCATATACAAATATATGATACCTATATTTATATCTAATATAACTGAAACAATATGATACTCAATATAATTGACAATCATTCTTCCCATGGTATACTCTACCTAGAGAGAGGAAATTCCATGGATGAACGCAATATTACTGACAATACCAAGATGATTATGAAAGCAAAAGGCGTATCTATCAGAGCTTTGGCAGAGCAGATTTCCATGAGTTCAGCATCTCTATCCAAAATACTGAACAATAAAGTCAGCATAAAGACTTCAAATCTCATAAAAATCTCAAAAGCATTAGAAGTTCCTCTTGAGAATTTCTTTGCTGAAGCCCCAAGACTCCATCAAGTCCGGTTTCGAACTCAAAGGGTTATGTCCGCACGCGAGAAAGCACAGAGAGGGCAGATTCTTAGGGATGCAGCACTGTGGATGGAGGATTATAGCTTACTGGAGTCAGTGACTAACGAAAATCTCTCTTCAATACTTACCAGTCATGCTTTTCCAAGCGAGCCTAAAGAAGCAGCAATTGAACTTCGCAAGATGTTGAATATTTCAACAACCAGCGCTATTTGTGATATATTTTCAACACTTGTAGAGCAATGTGGAATTAAACTCAGGTTGTATCCTTTTGGGCTAAAGAAATCATTTGGTCTTTCGATAGGTATCCAGGATGGGGGCCCAGCTATTGTGGTAAATAATGATCCTGAAGTGTCTGTTGAGAGGCAGATATTTACCATTGTACATGAAATAGGTCACTTGATTTTACATCATGATTCTTTTCAGCTTGATGAGCCTCTTTCGACAGAAAAAGAAGAATCTGATGCCGACCTATTTGCT
>CAXYZP010000318.1:0-2458 GCA_964293175.1 uncultured Sphaerochaeta sp. | reverse complement strand
CACCAAGATGCACAGAAGCATAAAACCTCTTTGGAACCCTCCCAGTGCTGAACGGCTTGCCATGCCACACCACCCTATTCACCCCCCAGGCGAACTGGGCATCAGCAACACACCTAAGGTCATCCACAAGCTCTACAGCTAAACCAGGAGGCGTCTGAGGAGTGGGAACCCACCCATAGACACACGAAAACGTTTCACTTGATACGATCGGTTTATCATGGAATGCGGCTGCAGAAGCAGCAAGCAGAGCAAAGTCAGGATCAAAAAGAAGGGTCTCTGACTCAGGGATATCAACCAAGGCATACGCGGCCAACAAATCGGTAGGCGCACCATGACACTGCACCCTCGACAAAGCCCCTGCTTTATTGCACATCTCTGCAAATGGTGTATAGAACTTAGTTAAGACCCTGTCAGAGATGATGTCCCGATAATCAAACATCATGTCAGCATTGGTTACCAGTTGGTGTACGTTATCTTCTAACGAATACCCGAACCTCTTCTCAAAATCATCAAAGAGGCCCTCATAGGAAAGCCCCTCGGGCTCAATCTCCCAGGAATCACAGAAGAATGACAGGGGATATTTCTTGGCAGCATATCCAAAGCCATGGCTTAGGAGATGTCCTGCATACCAATCAAATGCCTCTTTGCTCAGATGATCAAGCACCTTTGCTGGTGTTTGTGTATACCCGGCCTCCCAACTGCGATCGACTGTTTGAGCTGAAAAACCGTCAAAGGTCCTGCTGGAAAACTCCTTGGGGATGAACGTCCCGCTAAAAGGCCATAGGGTACCAAACGTAAGGTCACACCCAAGACCTCTCTCATTGCACCCACTCTGGGTGTAATGTAAAAGGGCCTGAAATTCCGCATCAAGGAATTTCGGGCCCTCTTCATCTTTCTTTCCCTCATAGGGGTACACCCATGCTATCTCAACACCACCAAAACCATGCTCTGCGAACCAAGTTAGCTGTTCGTCAATTTGGTTAAAAGCGATCTTCCCACTAAACCACCACCAGCGAGCAAAGGGCTTGCTGGTGGTATACATCGGGTGACTCTTGTTTAGCATGCAATCTATCCTTTTTGTTTCTTTTTATGTCTCTGAATTCTGTCTTTGATGGGTATATACTAGGTATCGTTGCTCTTATTCGTTTTATCTCTCTTGATACTGTATCTTCTCCCTACAGAACTGAAAAAGCCTGATCCAGATCTTCAAGTAGACTTTTCGGATCCTCCAGACCAATATGTAGGCGTATCAGCGAAGGGGTATTGGGACTGCTTGCTAAGGTCGGGAATACCAGACTCTCATACCCACCCCAGCTGACACCTATCCTGAATAGCTTCAGACGGTCAACGGCTTCCTCTATCTTCTGTACATCCTTGGACTTCACCTCCAGGGACAACAGACCACACCCCCCTGTCATCTGTTCGCTAGCTAAGGAGTACCACGGGCTCTTTTTGTGCATCGGATAGTGTACCTTCTCTATCTTCTTGGAGTCATACAGGTAATCACAGACTTGTAGGGCCGAGGAGTAATGATAAGGGAGCCTTACATGCAGGGTTCTCATGCCTCGTTGGATCAACCAGGCCTGAAAAGGATCGGGGACATGCCCTATAGGAAGGAACTCCGTCTTGAAGATCCTTCCCACAAGGGTCTTATTTCCTACCACTACCCCCCCAATGACATCACTATGACCACCGAGGTATTTG
Organism: uncultured Sphaerochaeta sp.; assembly: GCA_964293175.1. GTDB lineage: Bacteria > Spirochaetota > Spirochaetia > Sphaerochaetales > Sphaerochaetaceae > Sphaerochaeta. Next base: position 754 of record CAXYZP010000318.1, on the reverse strand, counting down.
GAAGCCGAATGGACCACCAGGTCGATCCCCATGGCCAAGGGATTCTGATAGAGAGGTGTTGCCCAGGTGTTGTCGACTATGGAGGTCAGGTTATACGCCTTGGCCAATTGAGCAAGCTTAGGCAGGTTCTGCACCCGCAGCTGCATCGAACCCGGGCTTTCCAGATACAATACCTTGGTATTCTTCTGGATACCCTGCTCAACTTCCTCAAGATCTGTAGCATCAACAAAGGTGACAGTTACGCCAAACCGGCAAAGATAGGTGCTGCTTATGTACTGGGCCCATACGTATGAATCGTTGCTACAGACAATATGATCGCCTTGCTGTACACAGGAAAGGATGCTGCTTGCAATGGCAGAAACCCCTGCAGAGAACAACTTGGCCTGCTCGCCACCTTCTAAAGCCGCTATGCGCTCTTCGACCTGCTCTACTGTGGGGTTGTTTCCCCGTGAATAGAGATGGGTCATAGACTCATCGCGGATGCCCTGCCTCAAGGCATCGACGCTAGGATAGGTAAACAGAGAGGTCTGGTAAAGCGGCGCGGCAACAGGCCTCTCGACAGAGAGATATTCATAGGTATCGTCAGTAACAATATTAGCAGCACGGTTCATATGCAATTCCTTGTGTATATATTTTCTTCTTTCGTAGTATGTATATTTTTTTTAACTCTTTTCCTATCGCTTCGATTATCCTGTAATGGGCTCAAATATCACATCATCGCCTTCGATCTCAACACAGATTACCTGATCGATCT
>CAXYZP010000317.1:0-2463 GCA_964293175.1 uncultured Sphaerochaeta sp. | reverse complement strand
GAGTCGGGTGAGACCTTTACTGAAAATGCCCTGGGAAAGGCCCTGTCCCTCCTGCCAAGCCTTCCAAAAGGGTATGCTATCCTCGCAGACGACTCAGGAGTCTGTGTGGATGCCCTCGAAGGCAAGCCCGGTGTGCGAACGGCAAGGTACGGGATGGAAGAGGCGGGGCGCCTTCTAGAAGCGGGGGAACGAAACGCCTTTCTGCTCAAGAACCTCGAACACTGCAAGACCAAAGAAGAGCGCAAAGCTAGGTTTGTCTGTGCCCTTGCCTTGGTGCTTACCGAGCATAGGGTCTATACCATTTCAGAAACTGTGGAGGGCACCATCACAGAAGAACCCGACGGTCATGGGGGCTTTGGCTATGACCCGGTGTTCTATGTCGATGAGGCCGCCTCCACCATGTCAGCCCTCAGTGATGGGCAGAAGGATTTGTACAGCCACAGGGGACGGGCGACCCGTCTCCTAAATACCGTATTGGGAGAAATATAATGGATATTAAAAAACGATCAGAAGTCGCAGTCGAAGATACTTGGGACTTGAAAGCCTTGTTCACCGACGAGCAAGCGTGGGAAAAGGGTATGCAGGACCTGCAACGTGAAATTGACAGGGCCCCTCTTTTCAAGGGCAAGCTAGGGGAAGGAAAAGAAAGCCTCCTTGCTACCTTTGCATGGTACGAAAAAACCGGCATCCTAGCCGAACAGCTTTACAGCTGGGCATTTCTCAACTATGCAGGCGATGCATCGGACAGCACCAATGTGAAGCGCTATTCCCAAGTTGGCCAAAGCCTTGCCCAACTCGGGGCTAACATGGCCTATTTTGATCCTGAACTGCTTGCCATCGATGATGACACCATACAAACATACCTAAAGGATACAGACTTTACCCCTTACAAGGTCTACCTGGAAAAATCGAGACGCTTTAAGGCTCATGTGCTCAGTGAGAAAGAAGAGCGCATCATGGCCTTGCAAAGCGAAGTGGGCTCAACGGCGCGCACCACGTTTGGTGACCTTACCAATGTCGATTTTGATTTTGGAACCATTGATGGCAAAAGCCTTACTCAGAGCACCTACAGCTCATTCCTTATGAGTGAAGACAGGGAAGTGAGGAAAAAGGCCTACAAGCAGTTCTATGCAACCTACGATCAGCATAAACATACCATCGCACGCCTCTATGAGGGTCAGGTTAAACAGGATAAGTTCAGCTGTACTGCGCGTGGGTATGAAAGCTGTAGGCAGAAAGCCCTTTTTCCTGACAACGTACCCATGAGTGTATATGACAACCTGATCGCTTCCGTCCATGACGCCCTTCCCTCCTTGCATCGTTACTATGCTTTGCGTGCCCGCCTGATGGGGCTGGACAAGCTTGGCCATTATGATGTGTATGTTCCTTTGGTGGCTGGAGTACAGAAAAACACCCCCTATGAAGAAGCGGTAGACATCATCAGCGATGCACTCGCCCCCCTGGGAGAGGAGTATGTCTCCATCTTGAAGAAAGGACTTACTACCGAGCGATGGGTCGATAGGTATGAGAACAAAGGTAAGCGTAGTGGAGCCTTCTCCAGCGGCTGCTACACAGGCAAGCCCTATATACTACTCAACTACAAGGAAGACGTCCTGAGAGACTTATTTACGGTAGCTCACGAGGGGGGGCACTCCATGCACAGTTACTACAGCGCAAAGAATAACCCCTACTTCCACTATGACTATACTATTTTTGAAGCTGAGGTCGCCTCCACCTTCAACGAGCAGCTGGTGGCAAAGCATCTCTTTGACACGGCAAAAGACAAGAAGACCAAGGCTTTCATCCTAAGCAAAGGCCTGGATGATATTGTGGCAACCCTTTTCAGGCAGACAATGTTTGCAGAGTTTGAGGATATCACCCATCGCCTGAGCGAGGAAGGAATCCCTCTGACTGTGGACCTGCTAAGAAGCGAGTACCGCAAACTGCTGGTCCTTTATTTCGGACCCTCAGTTGAACTTGAGCAAGAGAGTGATTTGGAAGGCTTGAGGATCCCACACTTCTACTCATCCTTCTACGTCTACAAGTATGCAACGGGAATCAGTGCAGCCATTGCCTTGAGCCAGAAGGTGCTCAATGGGGGTGACAAGGAGAAGAGTGATTACCTTGCATTCCTAAGAAGCGGAGGAAGCACCTACCCTATCGAGTCGCTGAAAAAGGCAGGGGTGGATATGGAAAAGAGAGAACCTGTCGAGATGGCACTAAAACATTTCTCCTCTCTTTTGGATGAGTTTGAAGCTTTATTGTAAATTTTGCAGTCTCAGCCCTCTTTTCAAAAAAGAGGGCTTGACGCATTACCCTTCATTGTTGTAATGTAGCCAAGGTTAGTTCGAAAGAATTATACCTAATACCTTAGTAAATGCGGTAGTGGTGGAATGGTAGACACGCCAGCTTGAGGTGCTGGTGGGCGAAAGCCTGTGGAGGTTCAAGTCCTCTCTGCCGCAT
>CAXYZP010000316.1:0-2472 GCA_964293175.1 uncultured Sphaerochaeta sp. | reverse complement strand
GCACTGGTTGTCGGTTGTGCTGGAGTAGCGTCATTGAAGTGACCTCCATAGTGCCGAAGGGGCAGCCCTGCGACGCTTCAGTTCTTCCTGCATTTTGACAGCGGAGGCTTGTGCCGGTGAAGGGGCAACAACTGTTGGTTTGGGTAGGGCTGCATTCTGACGTTCCAGTTCTGCTGCTCGTGCACCTTCAGTACGGGAGTAGTACGAATAGCCGTCCAGATAACGATTTACCAAGCCGGGATCATAGTATTTACTCTTGGGATCAGATACGCGATCTTCGATCCATTTCTTTGCCCGAGTACCGTGTCCGGTAAACCAGCCATCTTTGGTGGCTTCTATGGCGGCAATCGCCAGGTCTGCCGACAGAGGCACCTGAACCTGCTTTCCATTGGAATCAGTCAGCGTGATGCCTGAAGCTACCAGAGGGGCCAGAGAATTTTTGATTTCCTCCTGCACATCAGGATCCTTGATTGCTTTAAGTGCTCCATCGAATGCTTTGCGCCCCGTGGGACTATCGATGACCTCGCTTCCCCAAGCATTCTGAGACATGCCTTCCTGCCTACGTGCTTCCAGTTTCTTTTGTGTGCGTTCGTTGCGGTCCTTGTTTTGCTCTGATGTGCCTCCTTGCAAGATCTCTTCATTGATCTTGTTAGTCAGAGCACCCTTGTAGGAAATATCGGCATTGGCAGATTCAGCAGTAGCCTTGGAAGCAGCGATAGCAGCTTCCTTGGCTTGACGTTCCAAGGGGGCCAGCAGTTGTTCATTGTTGAATTTGATGTTACCCCGTTCATTCGCCACATTCTCAGTGGAGACCTTCCGCAGATTCTCCTGGAAAGCCAAGCGACCGCGATCACTCAGATCCGCATCTGCACTTTCAATCAGGGCATTGATCGGATCCTGCAAAGCCAGCGCATTCAGACGACTCAAAACAGGATCATCCTTGGCAGCTTGAGCAGCATTCTTGTAGCGAATATCCTGCTCTGCACGCCCTTGCAGGATACCCATGCGATTATCCTGGGCAGCACGAGCAGCATTTGCATCCACCTGAGCACCGAAGCCAGAGAGCATCTGCCCCAGTTCTCCTGAGGATTGCAGTGCTGCTATTTCCTCCGGGGTCTTGGTTGAAGCCAGCCGATTCAGGAAGGCATCAGTGTTGTTCTTCTTGACCTGTTCCCAGTTGGCTTCATCTACCTTCTGCTGCTGTTGCAGCACACCCTGAAGTTGTTTGAAGCCTTCATTGATCCCCATTTGGGATACACCCAGCAGACCAGCACTACCTCGCAGATCAGGGGCATCCACATTTCTCCAAGTAATTGGCTGAGCCATTATGCAATCCCATTCTTAGCCATGTAATCAGAGACCGAGGCATAGGCGGCAGGATTCGCAGCCACACGACCACGCTGACGATCTTCCAGAGAAGCATTGGTAGTTTGCTTCTGGGCGGCATAGTTCTTAGCGTAGGCATCCTCCTGGAAAGCCAGTTGATCCTTGGCTAGTCCATAGTTCTTCATACCCATCCAGAGATTGCCTAGACCGGAAGCAGCACCAAGAGCTAAGCCTCCGAAGCCATTGATAGTGGTGCCCTCTGGGGTCTTATACCCTACAAGTTTATCCCATAGGGTAGGGTCAGCTACTTTGGAAACACCAGTATTGATGGTATTTGAGAGGCCCATATCATAGAGACCACTCCCCAGGAATGCTTTGGGAGTAGACACACCATACTGCATAAGTGAATCCAAAGGACTATTTTGTTTAAAACCAGAAAGGATGTCCGTCAAAAGATTTCTCCTTAAAAAGAATTACATAGGGTTTGCGTGCCCACCCGATTACAGAATGTTTGTCGGGAAGTATAGTCCCTGCCAATCTAGTAGCAAGGAATACGTCTTGTCAATGTGAACCAGAGGGATCATAGAACGCAACTACCCCAAGTTGTTGAAAGCAAAAGCGTCCGTATTGACTGAATCTCCCAAGGTTTGAGAGATTTTGGGTAGTGTTAGTGCCACATCACAGAATCTTGTGACGGCATCTAGTCCTAATACCCCAATGTTACCTGAATGTACGGTTCTTTCATAATAGTCTGTAGGGGATTCACCAAAGATCACAAAAGGACTCAGGATGTTCTGATTAGCCAATAGATCATTGGCTTTATCTAATAAGGCATCCTGTTCCTTTGCCAAGGCAGTCAAATCTTCAAAGTCTGACTTGATACCCAGCAAATCCTCTTGGAGTGAGGAATTTGCTTCTTTGGCAATACCTGAAGAGAGTTGAAGAAGATCCTCCCCCCAAGGCACACCTTCCAGACTACCCCCATTCAGTACTCCAGTACCCAGGGCGTAACAAGCTGCAATCACTGCCACCAAGGCTGCAAACTTAACGCCTACCAGTTTTACAAAGAGTTTCATGGCGAGGGTGAAAAGCACCATCTCCAACAGCATGTTGGCGACAAACAAAGCCAGTGTAGTTCCCCCAGCA
>CAXYZP010000315.1:0-2475 GCA_964293175.1 uncultured Sphaerochaeta sp. | reverse complement strand
AGTTGTAAGCGGTCTATTATAACCCTTATGAAAAAGAGACTCGTAACATCCGCTTTGCCGTATGTAAACAACATTCCACATCTGGGTAATCTCACCCAAGTGCTTTCAGCCGACGTTTTTGCCCGGTTCTGTCGTTCTAAGGGGTATGAGACCCTCTATATTTGCGGCACTGACGAATATGGCACTGCCACAGAGACCAAGGCCCTCAAGGAAGGGGTTACCCCCCAAGAGCTATGTGATCACTATAATGCGATTCACAAGGATATTTATCAGTGGTTCGATATCAAGTTTGACCATTTTGGCAGGACAAGCACTCCCGAGCAGACTCGTATCGTGCAGGAGATCTTTGCCAAGGTCGATGCAGCCGGATATATCAATGAAAAAGAGACAGAACAACTGTACTGCCCAAAGTGCGAACGCTTCTTGGCTGACCGCTTTGTCGAAGGCACCTGTCCGCATTGCGGAAGTACCGGAGCCCGAGGGGATCAGTGTGATGCCTGTCAGACGCTGCTTGATCCGATAGAACTGCTGGATAGCCACTGTGGTGTCTGTGGGACAAAGCCTACTAGCAAGAAGACCCGTCATCTCTATCTGGACCTTCCCAAGGCACTTCCCCTGTTGGAAGCATGGATGCAGGATGCCAGTGTAGAGGGGTTTTGGGCAAACAATGCCGTCCAGGTCACTAAGTCCTGGATCAGGGATGGTCTGAAGGAACGTTGCATCACCCGCGACCTGAAGTGGGGGATCCCCGTTCCTAAGCCCGGCTTTGAGAACAAGGTCTTCTATGTCTGGTTTGACGCACCCATCGGGTATGTCTCCATCACAGCCAACGGAACTGACGATTGGCGCCGGTGGTGGCACGAGCCTGAAAGTACCGAGCTCTTTCAATTCATTGGTAAGGACAATATTCCTTTCCATACGGTCATCTTCCCCTCATGCCAGTTGGCTACCGGGGACACGTGGACCATGCTTCATCATATGAGTAGTACCGAGTACCTCAACTATGAGGGTGGCAAGTTCAGCAAGAGCCTGGGAATCGGAATCTTTGGTAACGATGTGCAGGATACCGGCATCCCGGTTGATGCCTGGCGCTTCTACATGTTCTATAATCGTCCCGAAAAGAGCGATGTCACTTTTACCTGGTCAGATTTTCAGGAGAAGATAAACGGCGAGCTGATTGGAAACCTTTCCAATCTGGTCAACCGGACCCTTACCTTTATCAGGAGATTCTATGAGGGGAAACTTCCTCAAGGTGAGATTGATCTCGTCCTTAAAGAACAGATTCTGGAAAAGGAAAAGGCTATAGATGCCTATTTGGAACGTGCTGAAGAGCGCGACGCCCTTAGGCAGATCATCGCCCTCTCCTCGGTCGGAAACAAGGCTTTCCAAGATGGAGAGCCTTGGAAGATGAGAAATGAGAATCCCGAGAAGGCCGCATCACTATTGAGGACCCTGGTATATCTCATTCGGGACCTTGGTATCATGGTCGAGCCGTACATGCCATCAACAAGTGCGAAGATTCTCTCCTTCTTAGGTAGTGAGGACTCTCGCTGGACTGACCTAGGCTCCTTCAGTGGTGTTGAACAGGTAGGGGAGACATCCCTGCTGTTCAGCAAACTCGAAGATAGCCAGATAGATGAACTGCGTACCCGTTTTGCAGGCTCTCAAGAAGAGCGTGCAGAGAAGGAACTAGCGGCTTCTCAGAAAAAGAATACCAAAACACCGGAGAAATCAATGGATAACAAAGAAACAGAAGTAAGCCTCGCAGAACAGTTTAATCGAAAGGTCATCCTCAAGGTTGCCCGTATCACCAATGTCGAGAAACATCCCAACGGGGACAGGCTGTACATTCTCACCCTCGATTGTAAGGAGGAGGAAAGTCGTACCATCGTCAGTTCCATCGTTCCTTTCTATAGTGCAGAGGAGTTGCAGGATCAGAACATTGTGTTGGTCAGCAACTTGAAACCTGCTAACTTCCGGGGTGTGAAGAGTCGGGGGGTGCTGCTTGCAGCTAGCGAACCGGGGGATGAGGACCATGCAACGTGTGAAGTGCTTTTTGCGCCACAGTTTGAAGTGGGTACCATCTTGCAACCAGAAGGGTTTGAGACTCCTGAAGAGGCACTTTCCTATGTAAAAGCTGACCATTTCTTTGCTATGCCTATCATTGCTGAAGATGGAATTGTCAAGGTCGACGGAAAGCCTTTGGGTGCCGAAGGCAAGAGCCTTACCTCTAAAAAATATCTTAATGGTCCTGTAGGCTAATTCCCTAGTGGAAAAAGTTTAGTATATAGGGGCCATTAGGCCCCTATTTCGTTATAAGGTATGGTAGTATGGAGACACTATGAAACTGGTTCCGATGGATTACAAGAAAATGCCCAGCATGAACTCACCTTTACAGAGCAGTTACTGGGCTGCTGTCAAGCATGGCTCAGGATGGAAACCCTACGCCTTCACTATAGAGTTGGCCGGGTGGTC
>CAXYZP010000314.1:0-2486 GCA_964293175.1 uncultured Sphaerochaeta sp. | reverse complement strand
AGGACCCGATTCGGTATATCTGCCTTCTATTCCTATTGCATCAAATATACAACAAATTCCCTGCTTCATAAAAGCCTCGCTTACTGCAGAGGAAAAGCCGCCTATCAGGGCATGCTCTTCTACACAGAGCAACTTTCCTGTCTTAGCTACACTTTTCTTCAGACTCTCCACATCCAGGGGCTTTACCATAGGAACGCTGAGGACCTCGGCTTTGATGCCTTCTTTTGCAAGCAAAATGGCAGCTTCATTTGCAAAGGAAGCGGTGATGCCATTTGCTGCAATGGTAACATCGCTACCCTCTGAGCAGACAACTGTGCCAATCTCATCAGAAGAAGGAAGATCTGGCATTGGGTTGCGGTTGAGACGGATAAAGACAGGACCATCCTGCATCAAGGCATATTCAAGGGCAAGCTCAGCCTGTCTTGCATCGGAGGGGACGATCACCTGCATGTTGGGCAGAGCCCTCATGATGGCGATATCACAGATGGACTGGTGACTAGCTCCGTCAAAGGAGTCTGACAGCCCACCGTAGGCACCTGCGATGACTACAGGGAGGTTGTTGTAGCAGAGGGTATTTCGAATCTGATCGGTTGCCTTGAGGGCAAGGAAGATCGAAAAGGCATTTACCACAGGACGCAAGCCTGCAGTTGCCATACCTGCTGCGATATCAACCATGTTTGCCTCAGCCACCCCTATGTTGAAAAAACGGTCGGGAAACGCTTTGCCAAACAAAGCGCTTTTGGTTGAAGAGGATACATCAGCATCCAGTACGACGAGTTCGGGGCGCGTTGCGCCAAGTTCGGCAAGTTTCTTGCCAAAGGCTTCTCTCATGGCTACGCTCATAGAACAGCCTCCTTATTCTGAAGATCTTTCTTCAATTCTACAATTCCCTTGGCATAAGAATCATCATCGATGACAGCCCCGTGCCAACTGCTCTTACCTTCAGTGAAGGAAACGCCTTTTCCCTTGATGGTGTCATAGATGACAACCTTCGGCCACACATTGTCCTCATCCATCCATTCATAGGAAGAAAGGACGTCCTCGGTATTGTTTCCGTCATAGGCATGGGGACATACGTTCCACCCAAAGGCCTTGAACTTGTCCGAAAGACAGGCAAGAGGCATGATCTCATCTTCAGTGCCGTCAAGCTGTACCTTGTTGTAGTCGACCATAAGCACGAAGTGCTCAGGCTTGAACTTTGCTGCACTCATAATAGCTTCCCAGCTCTGACCTTCGTTGAGACACCCCTCTCCAACGATAACATAGGTCCAAAAAGATTGTTTTTGTACCTTTGCTGCCATTGCCATACCCAAGCCGATGGAAATACCATGCCCGAGGGCTCCGGTGGACATGTCCACACCAGGGGTCTTCAACATGCAGGGGTGTCCTTGTAGGTTGGAATCGAGTTTCCTGAAGGATGCAAGTTCCTCTACAGGAAAGAATCCCCTATGGGCAAGGACAGTATAGAGGTTCATTGAAGCATGTCCTTTTGAAAGGATAAGGCGGTCACGACCGTTCCACTGGCTTTCATTGGTTCTGACATTCATTCGGTTAAAGTAAAGGGAAGTAGTCAGCTCGGCACTCGAAGCTGAGCCACCCCAGTGTCCGGTACCCCTATCATGAAGGGTATCGAACATTACCACTCTAAAGTGAGCGGCCAATGCTGCTAGTTCCTTCGCGTTGAACGTGCGCTGTGGATCATCGAGCAGTTGTGTAACACTTCTATTCATCTAGGAAACTCCTTATGCAAACTGGCTTATTCTTAACGATCCTATAAAAGGGAAGACAACCAGTATTGTGTACTGTATACAATAGTAGTATCATGCAACGTAATTATTGTCAAATAAAAATCTGTTTTTTTGATACAATTTCGTAAAAATCGCTTATTTTAATCTAAGAGATTGTTTAAACAACTATTGTATAGCATTTAGCTTAGTATTAATTCTGTATACAATAATGGTTTTCTCTAGTAAAAAGAATCAATATACGCTATTGTTTATTGACGAAACAGGAAATACAGCCTACAGTTATAGGTACATTAGGGGGATATTATGGCTAAATGTGTACAAAACAGCCTTTCTGATCAAGTCTACACCATGCTTAAGGAGCAAATCTTATCTGGTGAACTCAAAGGCGGGATGAAAATCCCCGAAGAGTTGCTTGCAGAACAGTTTGGTGTATCTCGGACTCCGATCAGAGAAGCTATCAGACGATTGAGTGAATATGGTCTGGTAACCATCAAGCCGAGAAGTTTTGCTACGGTCTCAGTCATTACCCCCAATGAAGCTTCGGATATTGCCCGGGTCAGGGTGACTCTGGAACAACTTGCCATCGATAGCATTGACGAAGAATCCTATACAGAACATGTAAAAGAACTCTCCCGCTACGCTGCGGACTGTCAGTATGCTATGGGAATAGGAGACAGGGCCACAGTCTTTGAACAGGACAGTCTCCTTCATATGGCTCTTGTCAAGGCATCGAAAAAC
>CAXYZP010000313.1:0-2490 GCA_964293175.1 uncultured Sphaerochaeta sp. | reverse complement strand
AACTGTTGCATTCTTCCCATAATAAAATTATTAATGTTGATTATGTTGCAAAAATAGATATATTCTTCTATTTTTGCAACATCCTGTATGTATTTTCTGGTTTAGCGTTGTGTTTATTTTTATTTTTCGCTACTGTTCCCTTATGCAAACCAACTAAGAGAGGAATAACTCATGAAACGAGTAGCTGTAGTGATGGGTAGTGAGAGAGATCTTCCTGTTATGGAAAAAGCCTGTACTATCCTCAAAGAATTGGAAATATCCTTTTCGGTCCACGTGCTGTCTGCACACAGGACCCCTTCACAAGCCGCTGAATTTGCCCGTACCGCTTCCTCCAACGGTTATGCAGTGATTATTGCCGGGGCAGGCATGGCGGCTCATCTCGGAGGCGTTTTAGCCTCCTATACTCTGCTACCTGTCATAGGGGTTCCGCTTTCTGCTTCCCTAGGGGGCTTTGATGCACTTTTGGCGATCGCGCAGATGCCAACGGGTATTCCCGTAGCGACAGTTGCCATTGACGGAAGTGCTAATGCCGCCTTGCTTGCAGCTCAGATACTCGCCCTTACTGACCAGAAGTTGAGAGATAAGCTTGCACAAAGACGCCTGGCGGGCGAACAAGCGGTATTGGATACACATGAAAGGATACACAGAAGCTTTACCTAGTAAGGCTTTTTTTATTGTGGGAGGCACACGTATGAAAAAAATGGGACAACTGTATGAAGGCAAAGCAAAGAAAGTCTATGCAACTGACGAGAAAGGTATCTACATTGTCTCGTACAAGGATGATGCTACCGCCTTCAACGGTCTGAAAAAAGGGAGCATTACAGGTAAGGGTGCTATTAATAATAGGGTTAGCAATCATTTGATGGGCATGCTGGAAGAACAGGGGATCCCGACCCACCTGGTCCAGGAGCTCAATGAAGGTGAAACTGCCGTCAAAGCTGTGACGATTGTTCCCCTTGAGGTGATAGTGCGCAACATAGCCGCTGGCTCCCTTGCAAAAAGGTTGGGTTTGGACGAAGGGCTCAAGCTCGCTTCTACCGTACTGGAGTTCAGCTACAAGCGTGACGATCTGGGTGATCCTTTAGTTAATGAATACCATATCAAGGCCCTAGCGCTGGCAAGTGAGGAAGAACTGCTCTTGATTAAGGATTACAGCTTACAGATCAACACCATTCTGAGCGATTACCTGTTGCCTCTGGGGATTGAATTGGTCGATTTCAAACTGGAGTTTGGCAAGACCGAAGACGGTACGATCATCTTAGCTGATGAGATTTCACCAGATACCTGTAGGTTCTGGGATACCAAGACTCATGAAAAGCTTGATAAGGACCGATTCAGACGAGATCTTGGGGGGGTAGAGGATGCCTACAAGGAAATCCTTTCCCGCCTTATGGGAGGCCTCTGATGGGTTCTCTGCATGAAGAGTGCGGCATTTTTGGAGTATATTCTCAGCAAGCTGAGGATGTGGCCTCGCTCTCTTATTACGCTCTCTATGCCCTTCAGCACCGGGGGCAGGAGGGGTGTGGAATAGCCCTGAATGAAAGAGGGGTCATTACCTGCCACAAGGACAAGGGGTTGGTCAATGAGGTTTTCAAGGCCGAGACATTGTCTTCCAATGAAGCTTGTCGTATGGCTATTGCCCATGTTCGCTATGGTACGACAGACATAGAATCACGTACCAAAGTCCAACCCTTGGTCATCACCCACCAAAATGGGAGTATGGCCCTTGCCCACAACGGTAGTCTCACCAATGGATCGCAGTTGCGTGAGAAGTTGGAACTTTCGGGTTCCATCTTCCACACCACCGGCGACCCTGAGGTAATCGCATACCTTATAACCCGTAACAGACTCTGCTGCCCAAGCATTGAAGCGGCGATAGAGAAGACCATGGGAGAGATCAAGGGAGCCTATTCGCTTTTGGTCATGTCCCCGTCCAAACTTATTGCCATCCGCGACCCTTGGGGGTTCAGGCCCCTATGTATCGGCAAACTTGGGGACGGATATGTATTTGCCTCTGAAAGTTGTGCATTTGATGCAGTGGGCGCTGAATTTGTCAGGGATGTTGAGCCCGGAGAGATTGTGGTTGTCGATTCCCACCAAGGTTCCGAACCTACCTTGGTGAGCATCAGGACCTTCTGCAATACCCAGAGTTCGGCCTTGTGTGTGTTCGAACTTCTCTACTTTGCACGACCTGACAGCATCATCGATACCATTTCGATTCACCAGGCTCGTCTCAGGGCAGGAGCCTTCCTTGCTTTGGAACACCCTGCCCAAGCAGACGTTGTCATAGGAGTGCCCGACAGCGGCATTGATGCCGCCATCGGATACTCCCGGCAGTCGGGCATTCCCTATGGCATCGGCTTTATCAAGAACAGGTACATCGGACGAACCTTCATACAACCGGGGCAAAGCTCGCGCGAAGACCATGTGCGCATCAAGCTCAATCCCATTGCCGCTACAGTAAGGGGCAAGCGTGTGGTCCTTATAGAC
>CAXYZP010000312.1:0-2493 GCA_964293175.1 uncultured Sphaerochaeta sp. | reverse complement strand
AATTTCGTACAGGGCGCCCCTCAGGAGCGTGATCCTTTTGCGGTCATCGAACAACTATATCCCGGGCTGAACCAGGCTATCATGGCTATCTCGGAGGAGAAGCGGGGTAGTGTTCACCAGGATGAGCTCATGGCTTTGCAAAACCTACGCATCGAGGCATATCTGCACGAGCGCCGAAAGGCCGTCTATAGAAAAATGTTGGCTTCTGATCCTTTTACCATAGGTGTAAGTCTTGCATATTTCTTCCTCTATAAAGAGGAGGATACTATGATCAAGGCTATTCTCAATGGTAAGTATTACGGGTATGAAGAGGATTATATCAGGGGGGTATTAGCATGAACTTGTTTACAAGGCCGATGAGACTGCTCACGGCCGTGGTTCTGGAACAGATGAGTGACACAGTGGTTAAGAGCCTCTTGGAGATGGGGGTAATGGATTTTGTCCACATCAACAAGCTTGAGCCACAACAGATGGAGAAACTCAGTGCCCGCCCGAGTGCCATCAGTCGCATTGCCTTGGAAGATATGCGTCACCGTGTTGAGGCTATCCTCAGGCAGGGACAGATATCTCTTCCATCCTCTGATGTGCTGGATGTAAAGAATATGGATAGGCCCGATCTTGACGCCTATAGCGACTTGTTGGATGAATTGGGTAAAAAACTACTCCTTTTGAAAGAACGCCAGAAGGAAAGCAACCAGCTGGTACTCGGCTTTAATGAGATGCATCGCTACATAGATGAGGACAAGGGCGAGTACTTGGACCTCCGTGTAGGAGAGATCGGACATGGAAAGGCTGAAGACCTTTCAGGTCGACTTGCTTCCTTTGGAGGTATTCTTGAACCTTATTCGGATGGAAAGAAATACATATCCCTTACCCTGCGCCGTGATGGATCGCAGGTAACACCGCTGCTTGATAAGTTTGATTGGATTGAGAGCAGTGATATAACAGCACAGAAAAAAGCAATTTCTCTCATTACCCATCGGTTGGAAGACGAACATCGAAAAGCTGCAGTGCAGCGAGGTAAAATAGAAGCAGAGGTCAATGCCCTTATTAAGGAAGAGAGTCCTCGCCTCATTTCCATTTGGGGAAATCTCAGGCTCAATGAGCTCAGTGACCAGATTCGCTCCTATTTCTCCTATACGAGAAACACGACGCTCTTTTCTGGATGGGTCCCTTCCGACCAGGCAGATGAGGTCACCCGCGCTATCTTCAGCTCCAGCGAAGGCCAATGTGTCATCGAATGGACCGAAGCTACACAGATGCCTCGTGAAGAGGTTCCTGTCGCAGTGACTTCACCCAAAATGCTGGAGCCTTTTCAGAAGATGGTGAATAACTACAGCACCCCCGAGTATGGAACGGTCAACCCCACCATTTTCGTCATGATAGCCTATCTAACCATGTTTGGTCTCATGTTCGGGGATGTCGGGCAGGGCTTTGTACTCCTGCTTGTTGGGCTTTTGCTCCAGATTAGTTACAAGAATAATCCTCTCAAGGAGGATGGGATGCTCAGTCGCAACCTGAGTAAGCTGTTGCCCTATCTTGGCATCTCTTCCATGCTCTTTGGCGTATTGTACGGTTCTTATTTTGGCTTCGCCCTGTTCCCTGCAGTCTGGTTTAATCTGGACGCTGTGGTCGCAGGCCATGCCACGACAGGGCCCGTACGAGATGTCTATGGCATCCTTGGTATAACCATCAAATTTGGTATTGTTGTCATCTACACCGGTCTCATTCTGAACTGGATTAACCTATTCAGAAAGAAAGCCTGGCTGAAGATGACCATAGATAAGAATGGCATCGTCGGAGGCATACTTTTTGCCACCGGACTCTATATGGGCTTTGGTTTTGTCGGTAGTGATTACAAGCAGTTCCCTTCGGACCCTTGGATTTCTATTGTGCTTACCATTACCATCTTACTCTTGTTCCTGCGCGGGTTCTTAGACTATTACCTCTCCGTCAAGCAGGGAGGGAAACGGGAAAGTGCAGGCACCGTTATTATGGATTCAACCATGGAGTTTTTGGTTGACATGCTGGAGATCTTTGGTGGATATCTGTCCAATACACTCTCTTTCATGCGTGTCGCCGGCTTGGGTATCGCCCATGCTGCCTTGATGGAGTCTTTCAAGGAACTTTCCTTACTCACCAGTGGAGTAGGGGCCATTGCCATATTGATTTTAGGTAATGCACTGGTAATAGTGCTTGAAGGGTTGAGCTCCGGTATCCAGTCCTTGAGGCTCAACTATTATGAATTTTTCTCTAGGTATTTTACAGGAAAGGGTGTTGCGTATGAGCCAGTCGGCTTGAAGACATCATTTTCTGCTCAAAAATAGGACGTTTTTTTAGGAGGGTCAATATGACCAGTATCGCATTCAGAAAGAAAGTATCGATGACCTTTGCAGCCACAGCGCTGCTGTTGCTTGCCTCCGGCTTTGTCTTTGCACCCAGTGCCTTCGCAGCAACTGCTGAAGCTGCCGCACCCGGTAGCTATAGCATAGC
>CAXYZP010000311.1:0-2499 GCA_964293175.1 uncultured Sphaerochaeta sp. | reverse complement strand
GCCTCAGTCTGCAACTCCTTTGTCAATACCAGACGCCAAGGATCCCTTTGGTTAGCCTGGGATATCCCTATGACAAAAGCATAGGAACCTTCAGTATTTTTTGTGTTCTGAGACACCAACAGACACCCTACCACGAAAAACACCAAGGAGATTACTACTAAGGAAACAAGAATGGTACGGAGCAACGATTGCTTGTGCATCAGGAGCCTCCTCGTGTCTGGGTCTTGCGGTACTCCTGCGGAGACAGGTGCAAGACCCTCTTGAAGGCTGTGCAGAAATAGTGCTGGGAGGAGTACCCTACCTCTTCTGCAACCTCATAAATTTTCTTTTCCGAATCCTTCAGCAATTCAAGTGCCTTCTGGACCCTCAATACAGTGAGGTACTCCACAAAGGTGACATTGAGGGAGGACTTGAAAAGCCTGCTCAGATGCTGGGATGTGACCTGCACATGGTCTGCCACCTCTTTCAGAGAGATACTGTTCTGCCAAAAATTCTTTGCCAGATAGCTTTCAGCATTGAGCATAGTCTTGGGCAGTTGCTTCAGCTGGGCAAGATTCTCTTCCAAGGTTGCAAACTTCTCAGCAATTGCCAGATAGCCCTCACCCCTAGAGGAGACAGCAACAAGCTCGGAAGGGATCTGCTTTTCAAGACTCTCTTGCAAGGCATCCAACAAGGCTTTCCTCTCTTCTGAGGGAAGGGCCCCACTGAGCAACACTATCTCACTGCTGCCATTTCTGTAACCCAGTGTCCCTTGTGGAAAGAGTGAAAGGGCATGCTCCCTAACTGCAAAATACAAGAGGGAATCCTGCCAATCATTCTCATCCACGAGTAAGATCTTGTGGGTCATATTGATAAGGAAGAGCGAAAATTCCTGGGGCACCTGTACACCAAGATACTTCATCTCCTGGAGGATCTCCTCCTGCTCATAGCTACCAATCAGCAATGCATGCAAGAAATAAGAGACAAGGGCATCCTTATTCTTGACAAGCTGGTCGTTCGCCCATTGCAGGTACTCTTCTGTCTCTTGGGTTTTCAGCAATTCTTTCTTTGCCGCGGACAATGTTTCGAAAAAGGAGGTTTCGTGGATAGGTTTGAGTAGGTATGCGAACACCCCTAGCTCGATGGCCTTACGGGCATATTCAAAATCATCATAGCCGGATATGACGATGACCACAGGTGATGGACTCATCTTCTTGAGCTGCTCAATACAGGACAAACCATCAAGAAAAGGCATATTGATATCGACAAATACTATTTCCGGTTTTGTTTCCTTACAAAGGGCAAGGGCAAGCTCCCCATCCTCTGCTTCACCCACCACATCGAAGGAGGGGTCCTTTGCAAGCATCGTTTGCAATCCTCGACGGATGATACGCTCATCATCAGCTAACAATACTCTGATTTTTTTCATCAGGAGACTCCTTTACCCTTGCAGGGACATATACCGTTGAGGTGGTCCAAGACCCTTGCACGCTATCGAGGACAACCCCATAGGCTGCTCCACAGCTCAACTTGACCTGCTCGTTGACATAAAAAAGGCCAAACCCACTATCAACGGTTCGTGATCTGTCTTGCAGTTCCTTTTTCAGGGCTTTCAGTTTGCCCTCTTCTATTCCTGGTCCAGTATCACGTACCTCTAGTGCCAACACCCCATCAGAAAGGGTAACCTTAACTGTGATGAGCCCCTTCTCTCGCTTTTGCTTTATGCCGTGATAGATGGCATTCTCCACCAAGGGTTGCAATATGAGCTTCGGAACCATGTAGCTTTCAAGATCCTCAGGGACGGAGACCTCATAGGAAAGCTTGGTGCTGTAGCGAATCTGCTGGATATAGAGGTAACTGGAGACATGCGATATCTCTTCCTTGATGGTGATGGTTTCCCTGCCTTTGGATAGCCCCACACGGAACATGCTCGTCAGTGCATCAACAAGCAAGACTACATCCTCAGCACCATTCTCTCGCGAAAGCCAAGAGATGGTATCCAAGGTATTGTACAGGAAATGGGGCTTTATCTGTTCTTGCAATATCCTCATTTCAGCATTGCGCTTGTTCTTCTGCTCCACATAGACCTGCTGGATAAGCTGTTCCATTTGAGAGAGCATATGGTTGAAGCTCTGCCCGAGGGAGCCTACTTCATCAGTATACCGGCTGTTGAACCGGACAGAAAAATCCCCTGCCTCAGCCTCCTCCATGAGACGTTGCAACTTGGACAGAGGCTTGGTAATCGTATTTGAGAGCACATAGGAGAGTATGGCGATGCTGAGCAAGGCCCCCAACAGGCTGATGGCCATGACATACACAGTAGTGGTCATATCATGAAGCACTTCGCTTGCAGGAAACACCCCCACCACCTGCCACGCGGAAGTTTGGCTTATCTTTGACTGCAGATAGTACCTATCCCCATCAATATCGACACTTACAGAGGCATCCTTGCCGGTCAGCCAGAGAGGGTTTACCCTATGCACAACGGCGTTTACGGGTGCATAGACCATTTCGTCCTGG
>CAXYZP010000310.1:0-2500 GCA_964293175.1 uncultured Sphaerochaeta sp. | reverse complement strand
GTCCTCTTATCATCGGTTTTTTCGACACGGTCTTTCGTGAGGCGAGTGTGCGGCAGATGGGAGAGTACGAACTTGTTTTGAAGCTTGACGATTATATCTATGAGCTTACCGGGGGAAGTGAAGACTCCCCCTTCCCACGTTCTGCTAAGGACTACCTCGATGACTGGACAGGCGGTGAAAAAGGATGGCTTAGGAAGTTCTATCCCTCCGGTAGTGATATCGCCCACTATGAGCTTACAGCCGGTAGTGAAAAGGTCCTACAGTGGATTGATTCTCTGGCATCGCGCCGTTTCATAGGGACAGAGAGCCGGCTTCAGACCTGCTTTGACCTCCTCCGGCAGATCGTGCAGGGTGTGGAAACTAATACAGAGGTAAGGATTAGTGAACTGCAAGAGCGAAAACGCCAGATAGAGCGGGAGATAGCGCAGATCGAGGGCGGAGACATCCCCATGATGGACCAGCGCCAGATACGCGAGCGCTTTATGCAGTTCAAGCAGATAGCGCGCGACCTACGCAGTGACTTCACCGCAGTGGAAGGGAACTTCCGCGAACTCGACCGCGAGATCAGGGAGGAGATCGCGCTCTTCGATGGCAACAAGGGGGAGTTGTTGGACCAATTTTTTGGCGACCATGATAAGATCAGCAACTCTGATGAGGGACAGAGCTTCCGCTCCTTCTGGGACTTCATCATGTCTCCGGACAGTCAGGAAGAACTCTCCAGCCAACTCGACAGGGTCTTTAGCTTGGAAGAGCTTGGAGACCTGCGAACAGACACCACCCTGCGACGCATCCACTTCGACTGGATAGAGGCTGGGGAAAAGACCCAACGCACCGTAGCGCGCCTCTCAGGGCAGCTACGCCGCTTCCTTGATGACCGTGTCATCCTGGAAAATCGTCGGATCAGTGAGATACTGGACAGCATCGAGAAAAAGGCCTTCATGGTACAGGACCAAAACCCCACCTCAGACTGGATGGAAGTAGAGGAATCAAAGGTCCGCCTCAACCTACCGATGGAACAACCACTGTACTCCCCCCCTCCTATCCAAGACCTTGTCTCAATGATAGAGGCCGAAGACGAAGAGGACATTGATACCTCAGCCCTCTTCAATCTTGTCTATATAGACAGGGAGAGACTCAGTCGGAACATCAAAGAAGCCCTCCAGCACAGGGCCCAAATTCGCCTTGATGAGCTGCTGGAACTACACCCGATCGAACAGGGCCTTGCAGAACTGCTGACCTACCTCCATATAGCCGAAGGGGAGAGCTTTGCATCTGTATCGGAGGATATAAAGGACAGCATCTCTTGGCAAGGCAGGGGGGGCAGGATACGCAAAGCCCGGGTGCCGAGGGTACTATTCACACGGAGGAGCACACATGGACCAGCATGAAAACGAGGATGTCTCCCAGGTGGTAATCCACCTGATGAAGGGAATCCTCTATAAGGAAGACAAGCCCAAGATCTGGGAAGCCATGGAACACGCAGAGGGCCCTGTGAGGGACCACCTCGCTGTCATGAACCTCGACCTTGAGATATATGACAGTGACGGGTTTGCCTACCTCAAGAGCAAGGAGCAGGAGGAGGGGGCCCCCTCCCTACCCCGTATCATGGCGCGAAGGCCTCTCTCCTATCCTGTCAGCCTTATGCTTGCCATGCTCCGAAGAAAGCTGACAGAGCACGACACCTACTCAAGCGAGAGCCGCCTCATCATAGAGGTCGAAGAGTTCACCGACATGGTAGCAGCCTTCTTCCCCACCTCCACCAACGAGGTTAAAGCCCTGAGGCGCCAGGATGCACACCTACAGCGCATCCATGACCTGGGCTTCATCAGGTTCCTGGATGCGAAGAAGGATAAATTCGAAGTCAAGAGAATTCTCAAAGCCTATGTCGATGCCCAGTGGCTGCATGACTTCGATGTAAAGCTAGGCGAGTATCTCGATCATGGCTCAGACTCTGATGAACAAGGAGACAGTGATGTTTGACGGGTTTTTCGAATTTGGCGATGACGACAGCTTGGCAGGCTTCAGGCTCTCTGAGGTCCAGCTCTATAATTGGGGTACATTCCACAACAGGGTAGTCACTCTGACCTTAGGGGGAAAGAACTGCCTCCTTACCGGTGATATAGGATCAGGGAAATCGACCCTGGTCGATGCTATCACGACCCTGCTCGTTCCTTCCCAGCGGGTAGCGTATAACAAGGCCGCAGGAGCGGACTACAAGGAACGATCGTTGCGATCGTACGTCATGGGCTACTACAAGTCAGAGCGCAGTGATGGCGGGTATGCCACCAAGCCTGTCCCCCTCAGGGAGGCAGGGGCCACCTACTCGGTCATCCTCGGAGTCTTTGCAAACAAAGAGTTGCAACAGACTGTCTCCCTAGCCCAGGTCTTCTACCAGAAGGATACCAGCGGTCAACCAGACAGGTTCTTCATAGTCGCTGACAGGGCCCTCTCTATCCAAGAGGACCTCTCTGATTTTGGCAACGAGCTGTCAGCTCTCAAA
>CAXYZP010000309.1:0-2510 GCA_964293175.1 uncultured Sphaerochaeta sp. | reverse complement strand
AGGATGAGGAGATTGACGGCCTGTTCCTCCCCCATTGTAATTTCGGTACAGAGTATGTCGTTGCCAGGCTTGCCAAAGAGTTGGGGATTCCCGTCCTACTTTGGGGCCCTCTTGATGAAAGGCCCGAACCCGATGGCGTGCGCCTTCGTGATACGCAGTGCGGTCTCTTTGCAACAGGCAAGGTGCTCAGGCGCTTCCAAGTACCCTTTACCTATATGACCAACTGCAGGGTAACCGATCCTGAATTTGAGCGTGGAATCAGGGATTTCCTTGCTGTCTGCAATACGGTGAAAACCTTCAGGTCCACCAGGATCCTCCAGATATCTACACGCCCCTTTGATTTCTGGACAACCATGTGCAATGAGGGAGAACTGCTCGAGCGCTTCAACATCCAGCTTGCTCCCATTCCCATGCCCGAACTTACCTCTGCGGTAAAACATGCAAAAAAAGATAAGAAAGAAGCTGTCCAGAAGGTTATTGACTATGTGAAAGAATCCATGATCATCAAGGTTACCGACGAACAACTTGAAACGGTAGCGGCCCTAAAGGTAGCTATGGGAGACCTTGCAAAGCACTACGGATGCAAAGCTATCGCAATACAGTGTTGGAACGCCCTGCAGGATGAGTTGGGCATCATGCCCTGTGCCGCCAATGCTCTGCTCAACGATGAGGGTATCCCTGTTGTCTGTGAAACTGATATCCACGGCGCAATCACCGCTCTCTTGGTAGAAGCGGCAGGAATGGATAAGAGCCGTTCCTTCTTCGCTGATTGGACCATCCGTCACCCTGACATCCCCAACGGAGAACTGCTTCAGCACTGCGGACCTTGGCCGATATCTGTAGCCAAAGAGAAACCAGTATTGGGCTATCCCCTTGCTTTTGACCATCCGGGAAGCCTCACCGCTGAAGCCAAGTCCGGCAAAGTGACCCTATGTCGTTTCGACGGGGACAACGGGGAGTACTCCTTGCTATTGGGCAACGCCAAGGGAGTTTCAGGTCCCAAATGCATGGGTACCTATCTCTGGATTGAAGTCGAAAACATCAAGAGATTGGAAGAGAAGATCGTAACGGGGCCGTACATCCATCACTGTGTCGGCATCCACCAGAATATAGTACCCATCCTATATGAAGCGTGCAAATATATCGGGATCAAGCCTGATTTCTATGACCCTATCGAAGAGGATGTCAAAGCCTACCTACGAGGTGAGGATATTCCAAGCATGCAATAGGCAAAGAGGCACAACTAAGCAATGAATCAGAGCAATCCAAGGATTGTCAGAATTAGTACGGTATAAAGGTAAAACACATGACCATCAGAGAGTTGGAACTACAGGCAGTCAAAACCAGAAGAGACCTGCTAACCATGATCCACAATGCAAATACAGGCCATACGGGAGGGTCGCTCTCCTCGGCAGACATCATGACGGCACTCTACCATGAAGTGTTGAACATAGATCCTCAGAACCCCGCTTGGGAAGAGCGTGATTATTTTATCCTTTCCAAGGGGCATTGTGTGGAAGGATACCTAGCTGTCCTGGCAGCGAGGGGATTCTTTCCCAAAGAGGAACTAAAGACCTTCAGCCAGTTCAAGAGTCGACTCATCGGACACCCAAACAACAAGGTTCCTGGCATAGAGATGAATACCGGAGCCTTGGGCCACGGACTCTCCATTTCCGTAGGAACCGCCCTAGGGCTCAAGAAAAGCAAAAAAACCAATCGTGTCTTTGTTCTGATGGGTGACGGCGAGCAGGGCGAAGGATCTGTCTGGGAAGCCGCTATGGCTGCCTCCCACTACAAGTTGGATAACTTGGTCGCTATCGTAGACAGGAACCATCTGCAGATTTCAGGATCGACCGGAGAGGTGATGAACCTCGAACCCTTCGCCGAACGATGGACTACCTTCGGATGGAGCGTCCGAGAAATTAATGGGAACAATATGCAAGAGATAGTCTCCAACATAGAAAAGGCTCCCTTTGAAACGGGAAAACCGTCCCTCATCATTGCCCATACGATTAAGGGCAAAGGGATCAAGGAGATGGAAAACTTGGCCAAATGGCACCATGGGGTCCCTAATACCCAACTTTTTGCCAGTGCCATGGATCAACTGGACAAATTCGAGGAGGAGCTTACCCATGCCTGAATACAAAGCCTGTAAAGAAGCTTTCACAGATGCTTTACTCAAACTTGCCAAGCAAAATCCTGATATACTTGTCGTCAGCTCAGATGCCAGAGGCTCCTGTGGCCTGAATACCTATGTGGATGAACTACCGGATCAGTTTATAGAGGTCGGCATCGCCGAGCAAAATGAAGTGGGGATTGCTGCTGGATTAGCCCTAGTGGGTAAACACCCTTATGTCTGTGCTCCAGCCTGCTTTCTCACAGCACGAGCTTTGGAACAGATAAAGGTTGATGTTGCCTACTCCCACCAGAATGTAAAGATATTCGGAGTCAGCGGGGGGATAAGCTATGGGGCCTTGGGTGCTTCCCACCACACACTCCATGATATAGCA
>CAXYZP010000308.1:0-2517 GCA_964293175.1 uncultured Sphaerochaeta sp. | reverse complement strand
TCAAAGCTGGACATAAGGCTAAGCATGACAAACTGGTTCTTGATATGGCCCGAGAGGTCAAGGATAACGACACTATTGTCCTTGCCCAGGCTTCTATGGCTCACCTGCAGGACCTAGTGCAGGCTCAGACCAAGATCCGCACACTGTCTTCACCGCAACTATGTATTCAGGAAGTGGCCAGGCAGTTGGGGAAGATCCGCTGACAAAGCAACGTGAATATAGGACTTTCTTATGCCTTCTATTTGGCTTTGATAGTGTTGTAGAGTACAAGAGAGGAACAAATGAGCATGCAATATAAATGTTTAGGAAATACCGATATTCGTATTTCTGCCCTATCCTTAGGGACTTGGGCAATAGGTGGGGGAGATAGTTGGGGTCCTTCTGATGAGAAGGAATCCGTGCATACTATCAAGAAAGCCCTGGATGTTGGAATTAACTTCCTTGATACCGCCCCTGCCTATGGCAATGGCTTGAGCGAAGAAATTCTGGGCCGTGCCATTTCTACCCATCGTGACAAATATATTGTGGCAACTAAATGTGGCCTTATCTGGGGACCTGACGATGAAGGCTCTGTCCATAAAAGCCGTGATGGTGTCACCATCCGTAGAAACCTTTCACCCAAGAGCATCAGGCTTCAGGTGGAAGAGAGCCTAGCAAGACTGAATACTGAGTATATCGATCTGCTCATCACCCACTGGCAGTCGATCGAACCCTTTCATACTCCTATTGAAGAGACAGTCTCTGTTTTGGAAGATTTGAAACGAGAAGGTAAAATTCGTGCATATGGTGCTTCTAATGTGACGCTTGAGCAGGTTAGGGAGTACCAAAAGTTTGGTAGCCTTTCCCTAGTGCAGGAGCGGTTCAGCCTGCTCAGCAGACAGAACTTGGATAAGGCTTTCTACTGTGCTGATGAACATATTACCTTCCAGGCATATAGTCCTCTTGAACGGGGCATCCTTACCGGAAAGGTTGATCTCACTAGCGAGGTCGTCGGAACGGCTAAGGCTTCAGTTTCCTGGTTTCAGCCAGAGAAGAGGGCAGAGGTCCTCACTATGCTGGATAAGCTTTCAGAGATGGGAATCACATACAGCTGTTCGGTAGGGACGTTGGTCATCGCTTGGACTATGGCGCAGACAAAGACCATGAATGTTCTTTGTGGCGCACGAAAAAGTGTGCATATAGAAGAGAATGCCCAAGCAGCCTCTGTGCATCTTGGGCAAGAGGACTTACGCTATATTGATGCTTTGGCTAAAGAGTTACTCTAAAGTTTCTTGAGGAAGGCTATCATGTCGATGGCCTTGGGTGGACAGCCCGGTAGGCTCATGCCCAATCCTCTGGTGCAGATGCCTACGCCCACTTTGTCTGGATCGCTCACCCCTTTATACCCCTGACCGATACAGATGGGAACAGAGACGTCGTCAAGACGGTCCACCTCATCCAGACGCTTGAGCGCATGGATAAGATTCCCATAGCAAGCCGAGCATGCAGAGTCCGGCTCTGTATGCTTTGCAAGGTAGGAAGCCCTGCCACTAGGTTTGGCGGGCTCTTCGTCACTAGGCTCGTTCAATTGGATGATATTGGCCTTTGTAAGGTCAGTACTGCCCACCCCAAGATCCTCGGCAAAACCGATGTAGGGGATATCCTTCAGTTCAAAACCTAACAAGGAAGCTCCGTAGCTGTCGCACAGCACGCTATCGGTGGTGGCAAACATCCTGTTTGTATCCACAGGGTTCCCCCCTTCCTCAAAGTCCAGGTCTCCATTGAGGCTATCGACGATGACCAAGTCGGCACAGCGCACAGCGTTAAGGGCTGCAATGGGGTTGTGAAGGCCCAAGGTGTGGAAGAGCCGTTTGGAACGGTCGGATAAGCATCCTTTCATATTTTTCAGCGCACAGGTCATCGCTGTCTGGCAGTGACCCTTGAGAACAGGGAGGTTGATGAGGAAATCCGTTTCCAGAATGGTCTTGCTTACCTCCATCGTAATATTTCCGATAGTTTTCTTTTCGTAGGAGTCGTCCTTCACATCGATGAGAGGGACGGAGTACCGATCGCGGATCTGGTGGTAGCCATTGACGCGGAAGCCCTCTTTGGTGGAGTCGCCGACCCAGGCACTCTCCACTATGCTGATATTCTTGTAACCCAGAGCCTGCAAGTGCTCAATGATGGCAATTACGATCTCTGGATGGGTGGTGGCACCGCTGTCAGCGGTGACTGCCACGACAAGATTGGGCTTGAGTGCGATCGAAGCCTCTTTGTTTGGTATGAGCGTTGTAAAATCCATCGATTCTAAAAGAGCCTTGGTCATTATTGTAGGATTTGATCCGTAGACGGTAAGTATGTCGTTCTTGTTCATTGGTTTTCTTCTTCGGTCACGTGGCTGGTAAGGTCATGGGTAATATGTTCATACAGTAGGCGTTTACAGGCTTCCTTTTCACCATTCTTTAAGTGTTGCATGAGTGTGGAGTGCTGGTGCAGGTAGTAGGACAGTTCATCCTCAGGCAGGTCCTGTGCAATGCG
>CAXYZP010000307.1:0-2519 GCA_964293175.1 uncultured Sphaerochaeta sp. | reverse complement strand
ACCCTTGAAACACATATGGACGAGTTCAAACATAACAGACACGCTCTCTTACTCTACCGCTCCATCCAAGAGGGGCTGACCACTACCATCATAGAATTTCTAGACGCCAAGGAGAAAGCCAATGGCTAAACGAGAAGACTACATCAGCTGGGATGAATATTTCATGGGCGTGGCCGTCCTTTCATCGCTACGCAGCAAAGACCCCAATACTCAGGTAGGAGCCTGCATCGTCAATCAGGACCACAAGATTGTGGGAGTCGGATACAATGGATTCCCTATCGGGGTAAGCGATGACGAGATTCCTTGGGAACGCGAAGGCGAATGGCTCGATACAAAATATCCCTATGTCTGCCATGCAGAACTGAATGCAATCCTCAACTCGATAAACACCTCCCTCAAAGGGTGCTCGCTGTATGTCGGGCTCTTCCCCTGTAACGAATGTGCCAAGGCCATCATACAGGTAGGTATCAAGGAGGTTGTCTTTATCTCCGATAAGTATGCCGATGCCGATAACACCAAGGCATCTAAAAAGATGTTTGACCAGACTGGGGTCACCTACCGACAGCTCAAGCCAAAGCATACGAGCATTACGCTAAGCCTATGATACTTACAGTATGTCTTAACCCAACCTTCCAAAGCACCATGCTTTTCGACTCCTTCAAGGATGGAGAGGTAAACAGGTGTAAAGAACACTACCTCGACGCCTCAGGCAAGGGAATGAATACCGCTAGGATACTGAGCCAACTTGGAGCCGACTCTGCCCTACTGACCCACCTAGGGGGAAGAAGGAAAGAGGAAATGCTCGCACTTTGTGCCAAGGATGCGGTGAAGATTATCCACACGGACAGCTCAAGTGACATTCGCACCTGCACCACCATTATCTGCAATGGCGTCTGTACCGAACTGGTCCAGAACCCAGAGGCGGTGAGTCCTGAGTGTGAAGGGGCGATACGCTCCCTGTTCAGTGAGGCTATCAAAAAAGCCGAGGCACTCATCATCACAGGTACGAGAGCTCCGGGGTATAGCAAGAACCTCTATGGTGATTTTGTCAGAGAGGCAAATGAGACTGGTACGTTTGTCCTCTTGGATATCAAAGGAGAGGATCTTCTCTCCTGCCTTCCCTACCGCCCTGATGTGATAAAACCAAATTTGAGTGAATTTGTAGAGACCTTCTTTGGCGAAACGGTTTCCGAACAAGAAGAAAATACCTTTCTCCTGGAGAAGGTGTATGCTAAAATGGCATCACTTCAAGAGCAATATGGATGCAAAAGCGTCATATCACGAGGCAAGCATGATCTCTTGTTGTTTGATAAAAAAGTTGCAACGGTTACGATAGTGCCGACAGAGGTGGTAAACTCCATTGGATGTGGGGATACTATCAGCGCTTCGCTGACGCTGGGTCTCCTGCAAGGCCATTCTTTGCAACACGCGGCAAGCATCGCAACAAATCACGCAACGATGCAAGCAAAAACTATACATCCAGGAAGTTTTGTATAACAAAATAGCTTCTCAGAATGGTGCATTAATATCTTTATATTTTGGAATACCAAAATATTGCAACGAAAAACTATCAATATTATCAAAATAATCGCTAATAAGTCACATATAACGCAATCTGATAGATAAAGTTTTATCCGATTCCAGTTGAATTACTTTGACAGGCTGAACTTTATCCCCCTATACTATAAAAAACATTAACCCACATAGTGGGCTGTTATTCACAAGGAGATGTTTTATGAAAAAACTTCTGTTACTCATGCTCTGTCTTGTTCTCCTCAGTTCTTCCGTATTTGCAGCAGGAGGCAAAGAAGCCGCCCCTGCCGAAAAAGAAGATCCCAACCTGGTGAAGATCGCCATGATCATTGAAAACACCATCGACGACAAAGGCTGGTGCCAGTCCATGCACGACGGAATCATCGGTGCTCAGAAGCAGCTGCCCGGACGCATCAAGTATTCCTATAGTGAAAAGATGTTGCCTGTTGATGCTGGATCTGCCGCCCGTCAGTATGTAGCCGAGGGATATGACATCGTCATTGCCCACGGTGCACAGTACAAGAACCTGATTCTTGAAATGGCCGAAGAGTATCCTCAGGTAACCTTCGCATTTGGAACCAGCTCAGAAGTTGGTCCTAAGAACGTATTCACCTACATGCCCGAAAGTGAAGAGACAGGCTATCTTGCAGGTCTCGTTGCCGGTATGACAACCAAAACGAACATCGTTGGTATTGTCGGTCCTGTTGATGCTGGTGATGCTGCCCGTTACAACCGTGGCTACGTCCTCGGTGTCAAGGAAGTGAACCCTAAAGCAAAAGTCCTGGTAGCACATACTGGTTCCTTCAGTGATTTCATCAAGAGCGGTGAAGTTGCCCAGTCACAGATCAAGAGCGGTGCAGACGTACTCTCAGGCTCCGCACAGCAGGCTCTCGGTGCCCTTCGTGCTGTAGCAGACTACAGAGACAAGGACATTTGGTGGGTTGGTCAGGAAACTGCACAGCTCGGAATTCCTGAAAGCTACAAAG
>CAXYZP010000306.1:0-2540 GCA_964293175.1 uncultured Sphaerochaeta sp. | reverse complement strand
CATAGAGCTTGGGCCAGGTGACGATGTTCAGCATTCCAAATAACCCTGATGCCATGCCGTAGGGGAGGAGAAAAAGCAGACGGACCAGAGGAATTGAGAAAAAGGCCAAGGAGAGTGATGTAAGAAATAGGGAGAGGGCAAAGGCCACAAAGAGTCCCTTGATGGGGAATCTGTCGCTGAGATAACTCCCTCCAAAGCGGGCTATGACCGAGATGACTGAGATGGGTAGGAAGATCGAGACAGCCTCTTGGGCTGTTTGTCCGAACTCAGAGAAGATGGAGACGACATGGAAGGTGAATGCAGTGTTGAAGAGGGCCCAGAAGCCCATGGCAAGCAGGATAAGCCAAAAACGCCCTTCTTTACGGGCTTCTGCGATATCCTTTTGTTGCAAAGCGTCACCAATGCTTTTCCCCTTGGTTTGTTTTCGCTCTGCCATACCCTGCTCCATCTCTATGGAACACGATGCAGGGTCACTTCGGAAGGTCAGGATAAACAGTGGAAGAAAAACAACTAAGAGCAAGGTGGCCAATGCAGCCAAGGCTCCGCTCCATCCTAAGGAGTCTATCATATTCTGTAGGGGCTGAGGGGCATAGGAGAAGCCGAATGCAGTCACCAAGCCCATAAGACCTACTGCAAGGCCCCTTCTGGAGGAGAACCAACGGGCAATCATGCCTTTTGATACCAAGGTGAGGACCCCCTGCCCAAAGAACCTGATGCCGAAGAATCCCAGCGTAAGGACTATCATCGTCACTACCTGTGAGGGGAGGCCTAAAGAGGCTGAGAGCGTCCCAACGATAGTTTTGGAAAATGCCAGCAGCAGCAAGAATATACCAAGGAAAAAGGTAGCAAGACCTGCTGTGATTCGTGCACCTTTCCTATCGTAGAAGATGCCTGCAAAGGGAATGATGAGGCTGCTTGCCAGCGTGCCTATCATGTAGGAACCTGAGACGCCTACCCGGGTGAGGGCGAGCTCTCTAATATAATGATCGGTAAAGACCGAAACACCCATGGTCTGTCCTGGAATGCTTGCGAGCACACCGATGGCCCCGACTACAAGAATAACCCATCCATAGTAGAAGGGTAGTGAAGAGATGAATGACGATTTCTTTTTACTGGATGTAGCCACATTATCCTGCAATGAAAACTCCCAATGTAAGATAGGACCATTCTATAGGAGAGAGCTTCTTTGTGCCACATCCCCCACAGGTTTGCAAATAGGGTTTGTTGGTGTAAAGTGGAAAGAAGAGGAATTGCTGGATGAAAAAAGCCTTTTTACTCATGCTCTTTTTGCTGATGCTCTGTTTTTCCCTTTACGCAGGGCCGTGGAACAGCCTTGAAACTGAGCATACAACAATTATCTTTGAAGAGCGGGACGCTCAGTATGCACACATAGTCGCTTCTTTTGCTGATGACGTGTTGATTCAACTTTCTGAGTTGCTCGATCATCTGCCAAAGCGAAAAGTGCCGGTTATCCTCAGTGGAAGACCTGCCATTTCCAACGGTATGTTCGCCTCTTTTCCCGCATCGATCATTCTCTACCTGACCAGCCCTGTGGATAGGTTTCTGGGATCACGCTCAGAGTCCTGGCTCAGAAGTCTCTATACCCACGAACTGACACATTTTTTACACCTTACTTCCCCTGTAGGCCCAGCAAAGTACCTACGTTTTCTAGGTCCTGGAGCACTTTCCCTCAATACAGCATTAATGCCTCTATGGTGGGTGGAGGGGATAACCACCTATACAGAGAGTGAGTATGCCCAAGGGGGAAGGGGAGATTCTCCTCACTTCGCCCTCACCTGGCAGTCTCCCATGGCTGAAGACTCCCTGTGGACCCTCTCCCAAGGGCGCTATAACTCCTCCTTCCCCCCCTCAGGACGAATCTACAGCACTGGCTTTCTTATGGTTGATTATCTCATGCGCCAGTATGGTAAAGAGAGCTTTGTGGAGGTGAACACCGCCTTCACCTGGTTTCCTTTGTTAGGCATGAATGGAGCTCTCAAAAAATCAACTGGCTTTTCAAGTAAAGCAATTTTTGCTTTGGCCATCGAGGAACAACAGGCACTAGTACCCCAAGGCATCTCCCTTGGGGAGCAGTTCTCGCCAGAGGGATTTGGCAACTACTATCTGCCTACTAACACTGAGCAGGGTTTGGTGGGATACTCGTATAGCCAACAAAAAGGTGGGTCCTTTGTTCGGTATGTGCCAGAGGAAGGTATACAGATACTCAAAGGCCTTCCGTATATCGATCATGATTCGATGGCTATCACTCCTTTTCAAGTCATATTTCCCTTTGTCTGGTCCGACCCTTTCCATAGTGAATCTCTTCCTTTAGCCCCTGCAAGCTATAGTGATCTCATGCTGTATGATTTTAGCTCTGATTCATTTAGTCGTATTACCCATAAGGCTATGCTTTCCCAACCTGCCATTACCGATGATGGAAAGCTGTTGGTTGCTATCAAACGCACCGGGAACAGGCACACTCTTCTCCGTATAGACCCAAAGACAGGAAAGAGCAACCTTCTCTATGACAATCTTCAAGG
>CAXYZP010000305.1:0-2542 GCA_964293175.1 uncultured Sphaerochaeta sp. | reverse complement strand
GAAACCCGTTCCTGTGCATACGTCTCAAGGGATGTAAGCACAGGCTCTGCCAATTCCTTCCTCTCTTCCAGGAATTCAGCTTCATCAGAATTGTCCCCAGGGCGTTTGGCCCGCAGATCTTTCTCAATTTCATACAGTTTGCCGATTAGGCCCAGAACGGTGTTGCAGGTGACGAACCCTTCGCTTTCCGGTAGTTTTTTGTAGATTGCTTTGTAGCAAGTGAATATTTTTCTACGACCATGAGCGAGGCAACCTGCTAGTACGATACCTTTTTCAAGGAGAGCTTCGGTATCCTGCAGGAACAGATTGGCGGCCTCTTCCCCTTCTTCTTGTTCGATCGTTTTGGCAAGGCTTTCGTTTATCTTCCCTACAGTGCTAGAGTAAGCACCATAGGCATCAGTCTGGAGAGCAAGGCCCCTGCAGTCACCTAACAGGTCCTTTGCGCAATCATATCCTCTTGTATTGTAGAAGCGAAAATAGGAAGCGGGGTGGTCATTGCCCTCGTAGGAAAGAGCCCAGACATAACCGAGTGCACTCTTTTTCCTTTCTGTGTTGTGGATGCACAAAAGAGTAGTCTCGTCCCCGTGGATGGCCTTCTGTCCCTTGATATAGGAAAGGAGGTCCTCCCATATGGGGGTGACCAGGTCTCCTGCAGCAAGGAAATAGGAATTCAGTATCTGAGCATCCACAATGTTTGAATTGTTTATCATGTTGATGCGCTTTGCCTGGCGGTAGATGGGAAGCGCCCAGATTATCTTGTCGACGACAACAGCCGCAGCTGCCCCGTTGGTCAGCTTCCCGCCCTTGACGAAATCAGGGGCCAGCTTGTTGCGCAGTGACACCACCTTACCATCCTTGTCACTGTAGAGATGGGTTATGGTAATCTTGTTACGAAAATGCCCTCTGACATAGTCAAGCTGTTGGCGTGTCTCAGTCTTGATAAATGTGAGGGTGGCCGCATACTCTGCATCTGAGACCTCCCTGAGGTCATTGTTCACCTCGTGGCGTGGGAGTACATCGAAAGAAGACATGTTCCTTCCTCTGGTGTGCACCCCAGGCTGTCGTCCCCATTTTTTATTGCTGTCTTCAAGCTTTACGGGTTTGTCACCAAGTATCTCAGCAATGACGGCATCATTGGAAGTTTTGGGAGGGGCATCCGCCTCGGCGATGTCGAGGTCCTTGATTTTCTCCTGGTTGATGAGGGTGTAGTCTGCAAGATCCTTCCTGAGCTGCTTGAGTTCCTTGCTGCTCTGTTTCTCACTCTTTGCCGCCCAGAGCATGCACTTGTCGATGGAAATGTTTTCCTTGAGGCTGTCGACAAAGACAAGCAGCCTATTATAGTTCTCAAGAGTTTTAGCGTGGTCAACATCGAGTTGCTCATATTTTTGCTTAAGGACCTCGTTTTTGAGGAGAGACCCTTTGTACTGGTTGTTCGCAGCCTTCACTGAAAGAGTCAGGGCAGCCACTTTAGCTTCCAATATATCGATGCGCTTTTGCTTGTTTTCTTCAGTTTCCATCATGGGTAATGATAGCATTTCATGAGGGAAAACACAATGGTTTTACAGGATTAAAATATACCTTATTCCTTTTGGTGTATATGTTTAACTTGCATATTTAGGACAGTTGACTACATGCTCTGAGAGCCTTTGTACGGTACTCCCCTGGGTCTGAGGCAAGACTTCTGACCTGTTCGAAGAGGGCTTCCCTGGAGATATTATCGTCATTCTGTTGGGGCCACATAAACCTCTGGGTGAGGATTTTTCGAGTCAAAAGCCACCATCCCGTACCTTCCCAGAAGAGGAATCTCAGCTGATTTCTGCTCTTGCTGCAGAATACAAAGACAGCGCCACTGAGTGCGACATCCGAATCGGTGGCGACAGCACAGGCGGCGAGCATGTCGATTCCCCATCTGAAATCGGTGCTGCCTGTCCGAATGAAAAATCTTCTGTTTTCCAGGGCGTGGATGAAAGACCTATCTGATTGCATCGATGTAGTCCTCCAAATGAAGGAGATGATCCACATGCTTCATAGTGCATGGGAGGCTTGCCACCTTCAGCATCACAGTCATACGAATCTTCTCAATAAGGTCGGCCTCTTCTGAAATAAGGGCATCACCTGCCGGTCTCCCAGATGAAATCTCAATCATGGAAAAGATTTCTCTGTCAAAAGGACTCGCCTTATCATCTTGTATCTTCTTGCCTTCCTCTGCCTTATTAGCAAAGACGACCTCAGCCACTTCGGTTGCAGCCAGGGTTTTCCAGCATTCAAGCTCCTGCATCTTGATTTTGTGATGTTTGCAGAACACAAAATCACTCATACCCTGCTTTCGGGTATTGTACTGGGTGAGGATGCTGCGCCTGTATAAAGTGAGTCTGGTTGCCATATTGAGTCTCCTTGGATAGAAGATACGGCATTGGCTGTTTTAGCGAAACCTACGTGTTGGTATGAAGCTTACCCTGATTTCATATCAGACTTTTGAAACAGCCCCTTTTTGCTACAGTGTACAGTTGTTGGTTTTAATGGAGCAGGATGCAAAAATGCT
>CAXYZP010000304.1:0-2549 GCA_964293175.1 uncultured Sphaerochaeta sp. | reverse complement strand
CCTTGATATTCTTACTCTCCTTACACAAGACATAGAGCAAGTCTCTCGAAGCATTGGTGAACAGTTGTACGATACCTTGCATCTCCCCGATACCATCCGCTCCAGATATCCAAGTTTCCACTTGGTTCCACCCATCCTTACCTGTCTCTGGGATATTTGACGCATACAGGAAATTGTTTAGTGCTGAATCCCCTCCTGTGACCAAATTGGTATCACTGATGAACTCTGCTGCATTGATTCCTGCAAGGTATAGGGTATCTGGATGAACGTAATCCCTGATCCCACCGAATAGTTCCCCCTCTGAAGTCCTTGTGCCAACCCTAAGCATGTTCTGTTCGGCAGAGTACAGAGCAACTTTATTCAAGAATGGCGAGATAACCACACCCTCATTTATAATATCTTCTTGCAAAAACCAATGTTTGTAGTCGTTCATATTGAACTCTGACTCTTGTGTCGCAAAGAAATTGGATTTGGGTAACATGTTTGTTCCAGGTACCGTGTTGTAGAGCACCCCTGTGATGGGATCCAACATAAGTGTGCCGATACTATCAAATGTTATATCTCTTGATTCCAATTTTTGAGCAACATTGTCACGGGAAAAAAGCTTGGTCAGTGAAGCATTTGCTGTATTGTACTGGTAGAGGGTTATCCCCGGGTTTTGGTTGTCGGCTATAGCG
Organism: uncultured Sphaerochaeta sp.; assembly: GCA_964293175.1. Taxonomy (GTDB): domain Bacteria; phylum Spirochaetota; class Spirochaetia; order Sphaerochaetales; family Sphaerochaetaceae; genus Sphaerochaeta. Next base: position 1,872 of record CAXYZP010000304.1, on the reverse strand, counting down.
ACCCTTCCAGTATTTTTATCAACAAGCATATCGGTTATCTTGGCGGTGTTGAAACCATCAGCCTGGGTATAGGTTCGGATGACCTCCACTGAATCACGGACAATCCTACAGAGCTGTAGGGTGCTATGGATTGAGCTTGCCAGCAATATTTTTCCATCAGGAAGGAATGCCATCTTGGTATTCCCACTGATATGTAGGCCTTCGGTATTGTCCGTAACCGTATTTGCAAGCACGGGGTAGCCCGTAGTCCCTGCAACTATTGCCTTGAAAGATATGCTGGCTGATCCAGAACTGGCTATAAGTGCCCCCTTTGCGATGAGATCCAAGCGGTGCGTTCCTCTACTTGGGGAAAATGTGCAATCCAGAGAAGAGGAAATTTGCTCCCCGTCGAGAAACCATAGGACACCAAGGTCCTCGTTTTCTGCCGAATCTGGGATGGATACATGTGCTGTGATCTCCTGCAATGCTGCCACTGAGGTTGTGATCCCTGAAATTGAGCATTCGATAGGAAGGCCTACCTTGTTTATCAAAGTCAGGCTGCTGGGTATCTCCGGATACTTGTCGAGGTCAAGGGCAATAGAACCCTCTGTTGTCTTGCCTCCGACAATACGTACAACTTCGGCACAACCGGCCACTGCTGTGGAACCGCTGTACAAGCGACTCTGGAGCATATAGGAGCCGGCTGGATAGATATCGCTATAGTAAACCGACCCGTTGATGTAGTTGCTGGTGGTTGGGTTTACCTTCGTTTTTACCCCCTCAGGATCTGTTATCCAGAGATCGATGCTAGGATTGGATATTTTAGTCTTGTCCCAGGTAAACTCCACATTCATAGTCCCTGTTCCCATTAGGGTCTTCAGTTCTATGACGGCATTGGTTGGTTCGCTGGTGAGCGAACAGCTGGTAGAACCGGTCACTAGGTTTACCCCAAGCTTGTTTTGCCCGACTGCGGTAATTACCCAGTTTCCCATGAGCAACCCCTCTACCTCCATGGTGGGGGTGGTGCTCTGCATTTCGAACGTGCTTCCTTGCGGTCCTTTTCCCGATACTGCATAGCGAGATACTTCCAAAGGGGTGTCCTGTGGAAGGATAGAGCGATTCTGGTCATCCTTACCCTGCATGGTCAGGCGCAGGGTAGATCTGCCTGGCTCTTCTTTACAACCGGTAAAGCTTATGACGAGAATCATCATAAGAACTAACAATCCGGTCATGGTACGAACTTGTTTCATAGTAGCCTCCATCCAGAAAGGCCTCCCTTATGGCAAACCGCTTCACCCTTCACAAAGGCTTTTCATTTTTTGCCGTAGGCATTACAGTCATGGATATGAAAACCCTCTTGAAACTGATGTTATTGGGCTTGACCCTTGTAGTAGTGTTTATCTCCCCTTCGTACATAGGGATAGTGGCATATTATATGATATTTCCTCTGCTCTTTTTTTTGGTGTTCTTGTTTTACATCATTTCGTACTGGGTAAGCGAAACAGATGTGCAGAAAGTACGCGACGATGGGTACACCCTCTCCCTGTTTTGTGGCAAAGAGCCCCAAATTGGTGATGGTGATCTTACAAGGGGACGTTTGGTCTTTGCAGAGGAAAATGTGAAGCTCTATCAGCGCGTGCAAAAGGGCAGAACAAAAAAGACCCCCGCTCAGGAGGTCTGGTCTTTGGATGTCTCTGAAATACGCAGCTTGGGTGTAGGCAAAGTTTCTGGCATGCGAAAGGGGCTCATCCTCTATCTGGATGAAGGCTCCGTCAGCTTTTTGAGCGGCAAAGCCGTCAAGCAGAAAGAGGCGATAATAGCAGCTCTAGGATGGGACGAAATCCCCGTCATTCCCCAGGTAGTGGAGGTTTCCGGCGATGCTTCAGAAGCCCC
>CAXYZP010000303.1:0-2556 GCA_964293175.1 uncultured Sphaerochaeta sp. | reverse complement strand
AAATCCCTGGGTTCCCCTCTTTTCAACAAAGGAACGAAAGCCACCTGTGTGGTCATAGTGCCCATGGCTGAGCACCACATCTGTAACCTTCGAAAGGTTTTTACAGAGTTTATCGGCATTGTGGAGAAAATCTCCACTTCTGCCCAAATCAAAAAGGACTGAAGCTTCAGCTGTTTCAATAAGAAAAGAGAGCCCATGTTCCGTTTTTAGAGCAGTGTGCTCTCCGAGGCTGTTTTCAATTAGTGTTGTTATTTGTATTGGCATAGAAAACCTTCATAGTTGAATTGGCCTGTCAGTTGTCTGACAAGTTAGATTAACTCTACACCCTCTCCATACCATTTGTCAAACTATATTTTACAAGGCTCCAAAATATCGGTGGATATCCGAAAGAGCATTCTGCAGATGCTGTTCCATTGCCTGGCAAGCGGATGTTCCATCATGGGCCTCTATTGCACGCAACAAAGCCCCATGTTCCCCAACAGAAGATTGAAGACGTCCGGGTACATGCAAACTTGCATACCACCCCTCATTGAGTGTTTGCTCCATAGTCCGCATTAGTACTATAAGTGTCCTATTTCGCGTTGCTTTAGCAATAGCAAGGTGAAAAGCTCCATCAGAGGCTATAGCCTGATGTACATCCCCCGAACTTACGTGATTTTTGAATGCTTCGAAAAGCTCATGCAACGCTTTGATATCCTTCTCGTCAGCCTTTTTGCTTGCTACTTCTGCTGCGTGGGGTTCGATAAGCAGCCTAACCTCAAAATGCTCTCGCAGGGAGTCAGCATTCTCTACAACCCAACTCATAACCGGCTTGTCCATATGTTCAGGCTCAGAAATGAACACACCTTTGCCCTGATATACCTTTATAAGACCTAAGACTTCCAGCATGCGAAGCGCTTCCCGAATGGAAGAACGGCTAACCTCAAGTTTTTCTGAAAGTTGTTTCTCACTATACAGCCTGTCACCGGGCTGTAGATTCTCAGTCACTATCATCTTTTTGATGGCATCGGTAACCATGACCGACAATCGTTCTTTCTTTAGGGATTGCATGGCCTCATGGTACAAGGAAGTGAAAATATCTGCAAGTAATGAGGACAGATACTCTTCTGTCTGGAAGAAACCCCCTATCTGTCATATACTTTCTGAGAAATGGAGAGCACGATGAAAATAGTTATCATAGACGGTCAGGGCGGTAGCCTGGGAAAGGCTCTGGTTGCATCGATTAGGAAAGTTCATCCCAATCTTGAGATCCTTGCCATAGGGACCAACAGCATGGCTGCGAGCGCAATGCTCCGTAGCGGAGCGAGTGCCATAGCAACAGGGGAAAACCCTGTAGTGGTAGCCTCTCGTGATGCTGATATCATCATAGGACCGCTAGGTCTTATCGCAGCAGACTCCCTGCATGGGGAGATTACCCCGATCATGGCTTCTGCTATTTCCCAAAGCAAAGCCCATAAGATTCTCATTCCCATCAGCAAATGCAACATCTCCATCGTAGGGAAGCAGGAGCTTCCCCTAGGGACGATCATCGCCCTTGTGATAGAGGAACTTGATTCATTGCTGAGATAGCTTTACAGCCGGGCTGTAAAGAATTCAGCAAATCATACTGTATGGTACAACTTATTTTTCCGACGGGTAAACAGCATGCACGCAACTATAGATTTAACCTTGCAAGCAAGAAAAACCGTTCTTTCTGCAATTTTTCTTGTTTTGCCGTTATGGCTGTTACATCTCTTACAACCACTACCCTTGCACTTGGACGTACGATAGAGCCATCTAAAAAAGCATACACTTTCCCTTTGTTGACACACTCCCCTCTCTCTCTGTAAGATATTAGCAACACAACCCCATGAAGGGGTTACTTTGAATATTCTCTTTATTTGATCATATAAAACCAACAGCCATGAAGGCATAAAAGGAAATATCTCCTTTTCGCTTTTGTGGCATATTTTTTGCCTCTGGAGATGTCGTGGAACCTTATAAACAACCGCTAGAAGATGGACTCACCCTCTGTGTGTACAACAATGATACGCTCATATTCTCTGACGGGGGAAGGTGGCTGACCCCGCTCTTTGCACTCGAGGAGTTTCTCCGTACCTATGATGGGGACACGAGCAATCTTGCAGCCCATGATACGGCAGCAGGAAAGGCTGCTGCCATCCTTATGGTGCGCATGGGTATCAAGCGCGTCCATATCAACCTGATGAGTTCTCTTGCCCTCACCTACTACGAAACCAATGGCGTTATTGCTTCCTATGAGAAGAAGATAGAAAAGCTTGCCTGCAAGACAGAAGCCTTGCTGGAGACACTTACCGACCCAGATGAGATGTATCGCCTCCTAAGGATGCGGGCCAAACTGGTAAGGGGTGTCTCTGTAGAGTTACAAGATGCTTCCTTCGGCTATGATGGGGACCTTCTTTTTTCCAATCTCACGGTAGCGTTACCCGAAGGGGAGAGGCTTCTTATCCAGGGGGGCAACGGAAAAGGAAAGACCACCTTGTTGAAGATGCTGATGGGCAAGCTCGAACCCACCAGCGGAAAGGTCCTTATCGATGG
>CAXYZP010000302.1:0-2556 GCA_964293175.1 uncultured Sphaerochaeta sp. | reverse complement strand
AACCCTCCCCGAGCCTGATCCAAGCCTAGTTGAAACGCTATTTTTTCGGCAACTGCAGGGGTGTCTCCGCTGAGCATAACCATCCTTTTTATACCCATGGCCTTTATCTGTCTTAATGCTTCCTTTGCCTCAGGCTTTAGGGTGTCCTCTACAGTAAATCGCGCTACAAATAGGCCGTCTACGGCAAACAGTACCGAGCTTTCAGAAGTCTCGTTTCCTTCTCCAAAAAGGCGAGGAAGTGCAATGCCTTTCTCTTGCAGGAGAAGGGCATTCCCTGCAACAAGAGTTTTTCCTTCAACGGTTCCTACGATTCCCCGACCTGAGAGTTCGGTAACCGATTGGGCATGGAGATTTTCCTCCGTCTTCCCATGGAGGGTCAGAGCCTTTGCAATAGGATGGTTACTGCTCTTCTCCAGGATGGCTATGAGCCTGGACGCCTCCTCTTCAGAAACTGAGGTCTCTTCAGAAAGCGTTATGTTTACGACAGAGAACTCACCCTTGGTGAGGGTGCCTGTTTTATCAAAAACTATAGTGTCGAGCTTGCTCAGGGCTTCGAGATAGTTCCCTCCCTTTACCAGAAGACCATACTTGGCGCTTTTACCGATACCGGCAAAGTAGGCCAGCGGCACTGATACCACCAAAGCACAAGGACAGCTGATAACCAAAAATACCAGAGCGCGGTAGAGCCAGGTAGAGAAGTCTCCCACAATAAGGGTGGGGATGATGGCTATCATGGTAGCGAGGGCTACCACAATGGGGGTGTAGTATCGTGCAAAAGAGGTTATGAACTGTTCGGTGGGTGCCTTGTGCGAGGAGGCATCCTCCACCAGAGCCATGATCTTCGAAACCGTGCTGTCGCTATAGGGCTTGGTTACCCTGATATCGACAACAGAGCCCAGATTCACCGAACCGCTGAGCACTTCTGCTCCTGCCTCTATGAAACGGGGCAGGCTCTCGCCAGTAAGACTTTTGGTATCGACTGAGGTACTGCCTTGAAGCAATATGCCGTCGAGGGGAAACTTCTCCCCGTTGAGGATGCGTATTCGTGACCCAACGGAAATTTCTTCAGGGGGGATCTTTTCTAGATTATTATCCTCTGAAACCAGACGGGCAAACTCACTTTTCAGGTTCATTGCCGCGCTGATGGACCTTCTTGAGGTGTCGACTGCAGCACTTTGGAAGAACTCCCCAGTCTGGTAGAAGAGCATGACCGCGGCCCCCTCACTGAACTGGCCTATGGCCATCGCACCCAAGCTGGCTATGCTCATGAGGAAATTCTCGTCGAACACCCTCCCTTTTACGATGTTTTTACCCGCCTTGAAAAGTACGTCATAGCCGCTGACGAGGTAGGAGGCGATTACAAACAGCATGGAATAGCGAGGGTTTCCCACAAGGAATCCTGTAAGGAGAAGCGAGAAGGATAGCAAAAGCTTGGCGAGGTTGAGATTGATCCAAGGGGAAGAGCTCTTGGATACGGATGTATTTTCGTTCTGCAGTGAAATATCGGGCTCCGCTTTTTTAGCAATCGTTCCCACACTCTGCCAAAAGGCCTCACTCTTGTGTTCTGCGGTTTTGACAGTAAGCTTCTTACGCATGAAGTCCAGCGACACGAAAGAGACCCCATCCATCTGTGCAATGCTCCGTTCTACCTTGTTTGCACAGGAGGCGCAGTCCAAGCCTAAGACATTCCACGTTCGTGAACTCTTGGTGTTGAGGCTCTCCAGTACCAAGGAGGGGCTTACAGATTGTGCAACCTGTTCGAGGTTTTCCCAGAACTGGTCGTTTTGGTCCTCTTCACTCTCTACGGTCAGCCTTTTGGCCATGAAGTTCAGACGCGCCTCCTTGACCCCTGCCTGTAGGGAGAGTTTGCGCTCTATGGCAGATGTGCAGTGAGCACAGTCAAGATTTTCCAGGTCCCATGTTCGAGTCATATGTAGTGTCCCTCTTATATATCAATGTATGATTATATTCAAATATATATTAGAAAGATTATTCTTTTTCGTCAAGTAAGAAAAGAAGGGGAGGATATGATACAAAGAACTGTATCTGGTCGGTGTCCCCGAAAAGGATCTGCTGTTCATAGCAAGGGTAGGGCTGGTATGATTGAAGTTTGGCCCTCAGACCCTCTCTTTTTCCCTGGAGGTCCCCACTAGGTGTTTGCACATAGCAAAACAGCCCCAGACAAACGATCGTTGGTCAAAAACAGGGAACTGATAGGGTTTTTTCCCAGCAACCATCCTAGAGACAATTGTGTAGGAGGTGCATGTTTTTTGATGAAATTTATGGCATTCATGGACATTTGTACTGTTTGATTTTACAATGGAATCTCACCAACAATATAATTCCTGCAAAGCGCCGTAGTTTTTGTAGGAAAAATAAGAGGGTACGAACTATGAGCGAACAAGGGCAAAAGGGCGATTCTCAACTCTATAAGAGAATCCTATTTAATGAGAACAAGCAGATATGGAGAACCATGTATTTGAGTTTATTGTGCGTGCTTGTCGGAGTAGTAGCTGCCTTTGGTTCCATTGGCTTTAAATATCTTATTGATTTCTT